>NZ_JAYMZR010000043.1:0-21444 GCF_035828615.1 Streptomyces sp. H27-D2
TAGCGGATTCCCCCGGCGACTCATAATCGAGTCATCCGAGTCAATCGATTTGCATTCCGGCATGCCGAAATACGTCCCGATCAGGGGTCCTGCACAAATAGTGTGCCGCCGGTGCGGCGAGAGTGGCCGCCGCAGAACCGTGCAGGCTCTGTGGCAGCTCGAAGAACATTACGGATCGGTGCCACGCATGTCAACTTGCGTCAGTCAAGGTCATTTAGACGACCGCCGGCGTCCGGTTGGGCGTCTTCCACACGACGCAGCAGGCGCGTGAGCATCTCGCCGAGAGCGCCCCGTTCCTCCGTGGAGAGGTCCTGGAGCAGCTCCTCCTCGAAGACACTCGCCATCCTCATGGCGTCGTGCCACTTGTTCCGGCCCTCGTTCGTGAGCTCCACGATCACGCGGACCCGGTTGTTCTCGTCGCGCATCCGGGTGACCAGGCCCTCGGCGACCAGGCGGTCGATGCGGTGGGTCATCGCGGCGGGAGTGAGGCCGAGCCGTTTGGCCAGGTCGCTCGGGCCCATCCGGTACGGCTGGCCCGCGAGCACCAACGCCTTGAGGACCTCCCACTCGGCGTTGCTCAGGTCGAGGGTCGCGGTCTGGCGTCCGTACGCGACGTTCATTCGGCGGTTGAGGCGCTGGAGTGCCGATACAACGACCTCCACCTGCGGGTCGAGGTCCTGGAACTCCCGCTGATAAATCGCGATCTGCTCGTGGAGCGTCGGTTCCGGCTGGCTGGGCTGGCGGGGGGTGTCGGCCATGCGCGGAAGTATGACATGCAATCCGTTCGCGTTGAACTCCTTCGCTGTGTACTCTTAGGAGTCGAACTTTAGCTTTGAAGTCTTCAGGCTTCAGATATTCGGTCCGATACTTCTGTCCCTTCTCACGACCTAGGTAGGTGAGTGTGACCACCGCGATGGGCGCCGCGCTGCGCCGGATCCAGCTGGGGAACGCGCTGAGCGCGTTCGGCAACGGCTTCACTGTCCCGTTCCTGTTCATCTATGTGGCACAGGTCAGGGACCTCGGCGCGAGTACCGCAGGTGTGGTGCTCGCGACCTTCGCCGTGGCCGCGCTCGTCGTGCTGCCCTTCACCGGGCGGGCGATCGACCGGCGGGGGCCGTTGCCCGTGGCCGTCGTCGGCTCGGTGACCGCTGCCGTCGGATCGATGGGGCTCGGGCTGGCCGACAGCGAACCGCTCGTCATCGCCGCCGCCGGGATGCTCGGCGCGGGCATGGCCGTGGTCCAGCCGGCGCTGGCGACGATGATCGTGTGGTGCTCGACCACGGCCACCCGGTCCCGGGCCTTCGCGACCCAGTTCTTCCTGAACAACCTCGGGCTGGGCATCGGCGGGCTGATAGGCGGCCTGCTCGTGGACATCTCGGACCCGTCGAGCTTTGTGCGGCTGTTCTCCATCGAGGCGGCGATGTTCCTGGTGCTGGGTGCGGCCATCGCGACCGTACGGCTCCCGAAGACGCCCAAGGTGGAGGACGCGGTCCCCACCGACGAGACCGCCAAGGGCGGCTGGCGGACGATCTTCGCCGACCGGGGCATGGTGCAGCTGTGCCTGCTGGGCTTCGTGATGTTCTTCGCCTGCTACGGACAGTTCGAGTCGGGGCTCTCCGCCTTCGCGGTGGAAGTCACCCGGATCTCGCCCGCGACGCTCGGTGTCGCGCTGGCCGCCAATACAGCCGTCATCGTGCTCGCGCAGTTCGTCGTGCTCAGGCTGGTGGAGCGGCGGCGGCGCAGCCGGGTGATCGCGCTCGTCGGGCTGATCTGGACGGTTGCGTGGCTGGTCGCCGGGGTCTCCGGGCTCGTGCACGGCAGCCAGGCCGTCGCGACGGCCGCGATCATCGGGACCTACATGTTGTTCGGGCTCGGTGAGTCCATGCTGTCGCCGACGGTGGCGCCGCTGGTCGCGGACCTCGCGCCGTCCAGGCTGATCGGGCAGTACAACGCGGCTTTCGCGCTGGTCAAGCAGCTCGCGCTGGCGCTTGGTCCTGCGGTCGGCGGGCTGATGGCCGGGGCCGGGGTGTACACGGCGTACATCGCGATGCTGGTCGTGTGCTCGCTGGGCATCTCGGTGCTCGCGCTGCGGATGGGCAAGCGGCTGACTCCTGGGCAGGACAGTCCGCTGCGGGTGCCCGCGCCGGAGTCGGGGTCCGGGCCCGGGTCGATTGTCGTGCGCCGGTCTGTGCCCGCTGAGCGGGCCGATTCCGCTCAGTCGGTGCCTGCTTCTGCCGCTGAGTCCGTGCCGGCCTCCGTTTGATTTCGTCACAACGCCCCTGGTCGGAGAAGCGCGCGCTTCTCCGGCCAGGGGCGTTCGTCGTTACCGCTCAGCCGCGCGGGAGCGCGAACTCGCACCAGACGGCTTTGCCGCCGCCGGGGGTGCGGCGGGACCCCCAGGAGGAGGCGATCGTCGCGACGATGGAGATGCCGCGCCCCGCTTCGTCGATCGGCTCCGCGCGGCGGCGGCGCGGCAGGTGGTCGTCGCCGTCGGTCACTTCGATGATCAGGCGGCGGTCGGTACGGCGCAGCCGCAGCCGCATCGGGGGTGTGCCGTGCTGGAGGGAGTTCGCGACCAGCTCGCTGGCCGCCAGCACGCCCAGATCGCGCAGCTCGGTGGGAAAACGCCAGCTGGCGAGGACGCCGGTGGCGAACGCGCGGGCTCGGGGCGCTGCTTCGATGCCGCCGAGCAGCTCCAGCGCGGCGTTGTGGAACAGCTCCGCGTCGTGGCCCGTACGGGCGGGGTATTCGAGGACGAGCACGGCGACGTCGTCATCGTGCTCGGCGGTGACGCCCAGCGCGCGCAGCAGCCGGTCGCAGACGATCTGCGGGGTTCCGGTGGCTCCGGCGAAGGCGCGTTCCAGGGCGGCGACGCCGTCGTCGATGTCCTGGTCACGGCGCTCGACGAGGCCGTCCGTATAGAGGACAGCGGCGGAGCCGGGGCCGAGCGGGACGGAGCCGGAGGCGTGCAGCCAGCCGCCGGTGCCGAGCGGGGGGCCTGTCGGCTCGGCCGCGCGGCGGACGGTGCCGTCCGCGTCCCTGACGATGATCGGCAGATGGCCGGCCGAGGCGTAGACCAGGCGGCCCTCGTTGGGGTCGTGGACCGCGTAGACGCAGGTCGCGATCTGGCTGGCGTCGATTTCGGCGGCGAGGCCGTCGAGCAGCTGGAGCACTTCGTGCGGCGGCAGGTCCAGCCGGGCGTAGGCGCGGACGGCGGTGCGCAGCTGGCCCATGACGGCGGCGGCGCGGACGCCGCGGCCCATGACATCTCCGATGACCAGGGCCGTACGGCCGGCGCCGAGGGTGATGACGTCGTACCAGTCACCGCCGACGGCGGCCTCGGTGCCGCCGGGCTGGTAGGTCGCGGCGACGCGGAGGTCGTCGGGCTGTTCCAGCTCCTGCGGGAGGAGGCTGCGCTGGAGGGTGACGACCGCCTCGCGCTGGCGGCGTTCGCTGGCGCGGAGCCGCTCGGCGGATTCGACCTGGTCGGTGACCTCCGCGGCGAAGACAAGGACGCCGTGTTGGGGCGCGGGGTGGGGGGCGACGCGGGGGGCGGGTTGCGCTGCGGGGGTCGCGCCTGGTGCTGCTTTCGCCGCTGCTGCGGGGGCGGGGGTGGGCCCCGAGGCGACAGTTTGGCCTTGGGCTCGGCCATGGCCTTGGACGGTCTTGACTGCGGCATCCGGCGTGGGCGCGCGGCCGTCGCCCGTGGCGGATGTCGGACTGCCCGTCGTGTCGCCAGCGGCAGCGGCACTGGCGCCGACACCGCCGGACGCGCCGTCCGCCCCGCCGCCGTCAGCGCCGCTGCCCGTCGTACCGCCTGGCGTGACGGTGCCGGGCCCGCCGAACGCGACTGTCTGGGCGGTGGCCGCGATCACCGCTGCCGCCGGAACGGGCACGGCCGCTCCGACCTCGATCGGCGTGCAAGTGAAGGTGTAGTACCCCTGGCGGGGCAGGCCCGAGGGCGCGGCTCGGCTGCCGTCCTGCTCCGCCGTGTCGGCGCGGCCGGACATCGTCGAGGCGTCGGCCGGCTTGCGGCGGGATGCGGCGGCCTCGCCGGGCGAGCCGTCCTGGTCGGGTGCGCCGAAGCCGCCGGCCGGGACGCGGCGGGACTTGACCGTGCGCGGCTTGCCGCTGCGCAGGACCTGGTCCATGAGGGGCAGCAGGCCGAGTTCTTCCAGCTCGGGGAGGGCGTCGCGGGCTGTCCGGCCGGGCGTACGGCTGCCGAAGACGGCGGTGTAGGCGTCGTTGGCGTACGCGAGGCGGTGCTCCGGGCCGTAGAAGACCGCGACGAGGGCCGGGACCTGGCCCAGGATGTCCTGGACGGAGAGGGCCTCGATCGTGAGGGCCGGGGACGGTGGCGCGGCGGCTTCGGGGCTCGGGCCCGTCGCGCCGCTCGCTACGGAGGAGGCGGGTGCCGTACGGGCGGAGGCTTCGAGGTGCTCGCCGCGGGCGGCGGGGACCGCGCCGCTCTCCGTACGGGCGGCGGCGCGTCGCTGTGTACCGGGGAGCCGGGCGCTCCAGCGCGTGAAGTTCACTGAGGATTACCTCGCGGGGTCGTTCCGGACCAGCGCACCGACCGGCGCCCGGCACACCAGCGGCTGGTGGCGCAGCGACTGGAGATACGGGGGTCGGCCCCCCGGGGAAAACAGCAAACGTCCGATTCCTCGCGATTGTCACTCTTTGCAGATACGAGCCCACCCATGGTCACACGTCCAGTGTGACCGACCGGACTGACATCCGTCAGACGCAGGTGGGCACAACGGAGTTCCGGACTCCGCTCCGCCCGCCTCTCCGTACGCCAGGACGCCGCTCGGCCGGCCCGCCGCGCCTCGGGGTGTCGGCCTCAGCTCGCCTCGGGGTGTCGGCCTGTACCGGCCGCGAGTTCGAATTCGGCGCGTGGGTGTTCCAGCGAGCCGAGCGAGACGATCTCGCGCTTGAAGAAGGCGGCTAGGGTCCATTCGGCCAGCACCCTGGCCTTGCGGTTGAAGGTGGGGACGCGGCTCAGGTGGTAGGCACGGTGCATGAACCAGGCCGGGTAGCCCTTGAACTTGCGGCCGTAGATGTGGGCGACGCCCTTGTGGAGGCCGAGCGAGGCGACCGATCCGGCGTACTTGTGCTCGTAGTCCCTGACCTCCTCGCCGCGCAGCGACGCGAGGAGGTTGTCGGCGAGCACCTTGGCCTGGCGGACGGCGTGCTGGGCGTTCGGCGCGCACTCCTTGCCGGCCTCATCGGAGGTGAGGTCCGGTACGGCGGCGGCGTCGCCGGCGGCCCACGCGTGTTCGACGCCCCGCACCTGGAGGGCGGCTGTGGCGTCGAGCCGGCCGCGCTCGTTGAGCGGCAGGTCGGTCGCGGCCAGGATCGGATGCGGCTTCACCCCGGCGGTCCACACCAGGGTCCTGGCCGGGTAGCGGGCGCCGTCGCTGAGGACGGCGACGCGGCCCTCACAACTGTCGAGACGGGTGTTCAGGCGCACGTCGATATTGCGGCTGCGCAGTTCGCGGACGGCGTACTGGCCCATCTCCTCGCCCACCTCCGGGAGGATTTTCCCGGAGGCCTCGACGAGAATCCATTTCATGTCCTCGGCTTTGATGTTGTGGTAATACCGGACGGCATAACGAGCCATATCCTCCAGCTCGGCCAGCGCTTCCACTCCGGCGTAGCCGCCGCCGACGAAGACGAAGGTCAGCGCGGCGTCCCGGACGGCCGGGTCGCGGGTCGAGGACGCGATGTCGAGTTGCTCCAGGACGTGGTTGCGCAGGCCGATGGCCTCTTCGACCGTCTTGAAGCCGACGCCGAACTCCGCGAGGCCGGGGATCGGCAGCGTGCGGGAGACCGAGCCGGGGGCCAGGACCAGTTCCTCGTAATGGACCTCGATCGCCCCGGAGCCCTCTTCCTCGGTGGCGAGCGTGGTGATCGTCGCGGTGCGCTTCGCGTGATCGATGGCGGTGGCTTCACCGATGATGACCTGGCATTTGGGCAGCACGCGGCGCAGCGGCACGACGACATGGCGTGGGGAGATCGATCCGGCGGCGGCTTCCGGGAGGAAGGGCTGGTACGTCATGTACGGCTCGGGGTCGATCACCATGACCTGAGCCTCGCCGCTCTTCAGCTTCCGCTGGAGGCGCAGCGCCGTGTACATCCCGACATAGCCGCCGCCGATGACGAGAATGCGCGCCGGTTCCTGCACAGCCGGTTCCACGGCCGGATCCACAGCCGGTTCCTTCACAAAGGGCCTCCTCGCGGTGTCGCTCAGCCGAGTGGGAGCACCGGCCCAGGACCCGGGTGGCCCCCGGGGAAGGCACAGCACCCTCCCATGACGCACTGGCAGCGGGCGTTTGTCCACAGCCCCTTCGAAATGTATGACCGGTGCCGAGGGGTGGCCGCAGGGGCCGTATCGGTCGGCTGAGGAGAGAGGAGCGCAGGTCAGCGCGAGGGTGTGGGAGGGGCGGGGGGCATCCGATCGGGGCGGAAGATCCCCATACTCCGATCGGGGGGTGGTCTGTCCGGAACCACCCCCTTCTTTCTGGACCTGCCCTCAACTATGTTCGTTTCGATACACGTCGGGGTGCCGAGACTGTGCTCCGGCGGTCAGGGCGGGGAGTCTCCGGGGGGAGACGTCATCACCGGGGGAATTGTTATGCACATTCAGAGCTCTCAATGGTCGACTGCTGTCGCGTCGGTTTCGGACGGAAACAGCCGAAACGCCCCTCTGCGGGTGGACGCACAGCGCAATCTGGAACACGTGCTGCGTGCGGCGCGCGAGGTCTTCGGCGAGCTGGGATACGGCGCGCCCATGGAAGACGTGGCGCGGCGGGCGCGGGTGGGTGTGGGGACGGTCTACCGCCGGTTCCCGAGCAAGGACGTACTGGTCCGACGGATAGCCGAGGAAGAGACCGCTCGGCTCACCGATCAGGCGAGGTCGGCGCTGGGGCAGGAGGACGAGCCGTGGTCGGCGCTGTCCCGGTTCCTGCGGACCTCGGTCGCTTCCGGCGCGGGGCGGCTGTTGCCGCCTCAGGTGCTGCGGGTGGGCGTCGACGCGGACGCTTCGGTGGACGGCGGCGGGAATGGGGTCGTCGGGCCGGGGATCGGCGCGCTGAGCGCGGGCGGTCCGTCGGCGGGCAGCCTGGTGGCCGAGATGAACGGCGGATCGGCCGCGCCGGTGGAAGCACGGGTACCGCAGCAGCGTCAACCACAGCAGGTGCAACATCTGCAGCAGGCGCACCAGTCGCAACAGCCGGATTCCTGGGCTGACACGCAGCCCGACACACAGCCTGACCTGCGGCTCGTTGAGCCGCAGCGCTCGGTGGAGGAGGAGCGGGACGACACCGGTGCCGCGATGCTGCTGGAGGTCGTCGGCCGGCTCGTCGACCGCGCGCGGGCGGCGGGCGAGCTGCGCCCGGACGTCACGGTCGCCGATGTTCTGCTGGTGATCGCGACGGCTGCGCCCTCGCTGCCCGACCCCGCGCAGCAAGCGGCGGCGTCGGCCCGGCTGTTGGACATCCTGCTCGAAGGGCTCCGCTCTCGGTGAAGTCCGCGTTCAGGTGACCGGAGCCGTTCGCGGCGGGGAAAGCCTCTCGCGGCGGCAGGAGCCATTCACGGTCGACAACGTCGACAACGCGGATAACGCGGATAACAAAACATTGTGGAAGAGCTTTCCCCGAATGGGTGAACGCTGGTACTCCCCGGAGCGAAGTCGCCCCGGACGAGTGGTTGGTCGGCTTGACGGATGGGCGGGGCACTTCGGTGTGGCACGCTTGCCCGGTGTTCGGGTGCGACGGCGTTTACGGCGTGTGCGGGGGCTTCCGCTATGAGTGGTGACGGTCGGGACGAGCCGCGCGAAAGCGGTGAGATCCGCTCCGGTGAATGGCGGGATCCGAGCGGGCTTCCCGCGCGGAATGCTCCAGGTCAAAGCCCCGAGCAAGTACCGGAACAGGGCGGCCCTTTCGCCGCTGGTTCCGGCGCTTCCCGCCATCCCGAAACTTTCTCGTCCACGGCTTCGCCCTCGGCCTCGCCTTCGAGTGGGTCCGGCGACGCGTCCGGGACCGGGGCCGGGTCTGCGGCTGCGCCCGGCGGCGCTTCACGCGCGCCCGGCGAGACGGCGGAACGCGCCAGGTCGCGGCCGGGCGGGTCCGCGCGCGCCGGGGCCGGGGCCGAGCAGAACGTGCCGCAGCAGCGGGAAGTCGACGAGGGCAACACCGCCCCCGAAGTACCGCCCTCCGACACCGAATTGGTCGCCCGGATGCGCGGCGGCGGCAGCAGCGCGTACGAGGAGCTCTACCGGCGGCATGCCGACGCGGTGCGCCGGTACGCCCGTAGCTGCTGCCGCGACGCCCACACCGCCGAGGACCTGACGGGCGAGGTGTTCGCGCGCACGCTCCAGGCCGTACGGGGCGGTGCGGGGCCCGATTCCGCCGTGCGCGCGTATCTGCTGACCACCGTGCGACGGGTCGCCGCAGCCTGGGCGAAGACGGCGACGCGCGAGCAACTGGTCGAGGACTTCGCGGTCTTCGCGTCCACCTCGGCCCGGCAGCCGACGGACGACGACACCCTGGACCTGGGCGCGGACGTACGGGCCATGCAGGAGGCCGAGCAGTCGATGGCCGTGCAGGCGTTCCGCAGCCTGCCGGAGCGCTGGCAGACCGTGCTGTGGCACACCACCGTCGAGGACGAGTCGCCGAGCGAGGTCGCGCCGCTGCTCGGACTGACGGCCAACGCGACGGCGGTGCTGGCGCACCGGGCCCGCGAGGGGTTGAAACAGGCCTATCTGCAGGCGCATGTGAGCACCTCGCTGACGGCCGGCGGCGACTGCGCGCGCTACGCCGACCGGTTGGGCGCGTACGCGCGCGGCGGCCTGCGGATGCGGGCCGAGCGCGGGCTGCGCAAGCACCTGGAGGACTGCGCGAAATGCCGTTCGGCGGCCATGGAGGTCGCGGACGTCAACGAGCGGCTGCGCGAGCTGCTGCCGCTCGCGGTCATCGGGTGGTTCGCCGCCGGGTACACGCTCAAGGCCGCCGGGATCGTGGCGGGCGTCGCGGGAGCCGGCGCCGCCGGCAGTGCGGCCGCGGCTACCGGCGCGGCGGGCGCGGGGGCCGGCGCCGGGGCGGGAGGCGCGGCCGTTTCCGAGGGGCTGGGCGCTCCCGCGAAGGCCGGTATCGCGGCGGGTGTGGTGGTCGCGGCCGGTGCCGCGATCGCGCTCGCCCTCGCGGGCTCGGACGCCGAGCCGCCGGAGAAACCGCAGGCGAAGCCGTCGGCCGCGCCGGTCGTACCGAACCCGGAACCGGAACCGGACAAGCCCACGCCGTCGGCGTCGGCGAAACCCAAGCCGAAGCCTCCGCCGCCCAGTGCGGCGGCCAAGCCCGTCCCCATCCCGAAGCCCAAACCCAAGCCGTCCCCCACCCCGCGGAAGCCCATCCCCAAGCCGCCTCCGCCGAAACCGGCTCCCAAGCCGCCGCCCCCGGAGCCGCCGCCACCACCGAAGCCCCAACCGCCGGCCCCCGCGCCCGCGCCGGTCGTCTTCCCGGTCAACGAGCTGAGGTACGACCTGCTCGGCGACGGCAGCAAGCCGGAGGTCCGCAGCGGCGGGAGCAGTTGGCTGTGGCAGCGCTGGAACACCCGGATCGGCGGCAAGAGTTACGGGAACGGGGTGACCGTCCGCGCGCCGTCCTCCGTACTGATCGACCTCAACCGGTCCTGCGCGTCCTACGACGCGTTCGTCGGGGTGGACGACATGACGCTGGGTCTCGGCGCGGCGCGGTTCTCCGTCTACGGGGACGGGGCGCGGCTGTGGCAGTCCGGTGTCGTACGGGCCGGGAGCCCGGCGGTGCCGGTGCATGTGCCGCTGGCGGGCCGTAAGACGCTGCGGCTGGTGGTCGAGCCGCGGACGCAGTTCGACTCGGTCGCGCTCGCTGACTGGGCGCAGTCGCGGATCAGTTGTCAGTAGGGGCGTCGGTGGCGGTTGCGGGGGGCGGTTGCCGGGGCTCCAGAGCAGGGCGGGGCGCGGCAGAACGGAGCGCGGTGCGGAGCTGGTGGGAGCGGGTTCCTGCCCAAGGGAGGCGGGAGCCGATCGCCCCGGGCTCAGTCGCCCCGTAGGACAGTGTCGAGGAGCGCGAGCGCGTCCTCCACGCCGAGCTTCGCGCCCCCCGCGTGCAGTTCCTCGTACGCGCCCCCGCCCAGCGCCTCGCGCGCCCGCGCTTCGCTGCGGTCCGTGTCCTCGCGATCGGGTACCGAGCGGGGCAACGGGTCGCGCCAGGCGTCGGCCGCGCCCAGCAGTCGGGCGGCCGGAACGTACTCCCGCAGCATGATCAGCGCCTCGACGGCGCCCTCCAGCAGCGAGGCCCGGATGACTTCCGTGCACATCGCGTCGGACGCGGTCTTCAGGGCCGCGCGCAGGTCGCGCAGGCCACCGCGTGGGTCTCCGCCCGCGACGGCGATCCGGCCCTCGAGCCCGTCGACCGCCACCAGGAACTGCGGCGGCGGGGTGCCCCGGGACGCCTCGTGCCGTCCGGCCGCGCACAGCTCGCGCGCCAGGTCGAGCGAGCCGCGCCGCAGTTGGATGAGCGTGTTCAGGAAGAGGCCGAACACCCGGGCATCCTGGACACCGTGCCTCTCGGCCTCCTCCTCGGTCCGGCGCAGCAGCTTCTCGGCGGTCTCCGTGTCCCCGAACTGGTAGTGGAGTTCGGCGAGCCTGCCGATCAGGAACGGCGCCTCGGCGTGCGCGCCCAGCTCGTGACCGAGCCGCAGCGCCTCCTCGTAGGCGGCGCGCGCCTGCGGGAACCGGCCGCGCGCCGCCTCGATCTCGCCGCTCGCGCCTTCCAACTGAGCCAGCATCCACCGGTCGCCGACCCGGCGGCTGAGCGCCCGCAGCTCCGTACGGTCCGCTTCGGCGCGGTCCATGCCGCCGGGTGAGTCGATGGCCAGATGCGCCCGGAACATCAGCGCGATGCCGAGCGCCCACTCGTCCCCGTGGCTGCGGCAGTTGTCCACGGAGGTGTCCAGCCGCGGTCTGACGGCCGCGAAACCGTCCGCGAAGCCGTCCGCGAAGGACCCGGAGAACGGCCAGAGCAGGCCGGGGAAGCGCACGCCGGCGGCGCTCGGCTTGCTGTAGAGGGCTTGGATGCGACGGGACTGAGCCAGCATTTCGGGGGTGTGCGCGTGGCGCTCCGCGCGCTGCTCCGAGAGCAGAAAGTGGTAGAGCAGCCGCAGGTCGGTACGGGCCCAGTTGTCGGGGTCGTTCTCCGGGGCGTCGGGGTCGGGAGGGGTGGTCTGGGCAAGAGGGCCGGGAGGGCCGGTTGGGGCGGCTGGGGCGGCTGGGGCGGTGAAGCCGGTGGCAGGGGTGGCGGCGGTGGCGGCGGACGGGCCGTTCCGGTCATCAAGGTGATCCAGGCCGTCCAGGTCGTCCCGTGCATCCGGGTAGAGAGGGTCCGGGCCGAGTTCCATCGCCTGCGCGGCCCAGGCCGCGCCCTCTTCCCGGTAGCTGCGGAGCCACCAGAACCACCCCAGGGCGAGGACCAGCCCCACCGCCGACCTTTCGTCCGCAGCCGTGACGCTGCGATGCAGGGCGGCGCGCAGATTGTCGAGCTCGGTCTCGACGGAGCGCAGCCAGGGGAGTTGCTCGGCGGAGCGCAGCCGGGGCTCGGTGTCCCGGGCGAAGGCCAGGAAGTGGCCGGTGTGCCGGTGGGCGGTCACGGCACGATCGGCGGGATGCTCGGCGGCGCGCTCCGTCGCGTACTCGTGGATGGTCTCCAGCATCCGATAGCGGACGCCGTGGTCATCGGCCGGCGCGTCCAGGTAATCGACCACCAGGAGCGACTTGTCGGCCAACGCGCCCAGCAGGTCGAGCACGTCGTCGGCGGACAGGTCCGCGTCGGCGCACACCGCCTCGGCGGAGGCCAGCGTCCAGCCGCCCGCGAAGACGGACACCCGGCGCAGCACTGTGCGCTCGCGCTCGTCCAGCAGGTCCCACGACCAGTCGACGACGGCGCGCAGCGTCTGCTGGCGCGGCAGTACGGTCCGGCTGCCGCTCGTCAGCAGCTGGAAGCGGTCGTCCAGTCGGTCGGCGATCTGGCGCGGGGACAGCAGCCGCAGCCGGGCTGCGGCGAGTTCGATGGCGAGCGGCAGCCCGTCGAGCCGACGGCAGATCTCGGCGACGGCGTGCCGCGTGGACCAGTCCCGCCCGGCGTCGAATCCTGGCCGCACGGAGGCGGCGCGTTCGGCGAAGAGCCGGTGCGCGGGGGCGGGTTCCAGCGGCTCCAGGGGGCGCACGGCCTCACCCTGCACGCCCAGCGGCTCGCGGCTGGTGGCCAGCACGGTGACGCCGGGGCAGTTGGTCAGCAACGCCTCGGCGAGGGTCGCCGCCGCGTCGATCACGTGCTCGCAGTTGTCGAGGAGCAGCAGCAATCGCCGGTGCGCGCAGTACTCGATGAGGCGCGCGGTCGGATCGGCGCTCTCCATGCCGGTACGGGCCTCCAGCGCGGCGCTGAGGATGTTCGTATCGCGAAGGCCGAGGGCGTTGAGGACCGCGCCGGGCACGGCGGAGGGGTGATCCAACGGTGCCAGTTCGGCGATCCAGACGCCGTCCGGCTGTGTGGCCGCGAGAGCGCCCGCGACTTCCTCGGACAGCCGTGTCTTGCCGGAGCCCCCCGGCCCGGTGAGCGTGATGAGCCGGTTGCCGCGCAGCTCAGCCCGGAGTGTCGCGAGTTCGGCGTCGCGGCCGACGAAGCTGGTGAGGCGGGCGCGGAGGTTGCCGCGGGGGGCGCGTGCCGGGCGGGTTGCCTGCGCGCCGGGGGCTCGCGCGACAGATTGTGCGCCGGTGTTCGCGCCCGTACGCATCCCCGGCCACGTAGTCGGATCAGCCCCCTCGCCCATGCCCACCCCCGTACCCGCGAGCAGCTCGCCGTACAGGGCCCGCAGCTCCGGTCCGGGGTCCGTGCCGAGGCGGTCGGCGAGGGTGCGGCGGGCGTCCTCGTAGGCGGCGAGAGCGTCGGCGGGGCGGCCTGCGGCGCGTAGGGCGCGGATCAGCTGGGTGCGGAACGGCTCGTCGAGGTCGTGTTCGACGACGAGTTCGCGCAGCTCGGGTACGAGGTCGGCGGCCCGGCCGAGGGCCAGGTCGGCGTCGACGCGACGGTGCAGGGCGGTGAGCCGCAGTGCCTCGGCGCGGGCGGCGACCGCGCCCCGGTCGGGCAGATCGGCGAGCGCGGGCCCCCGCCACAGGGCGAGCGCGGCCCGCAGCGCGGTGGCGGCGGTGGCCGGGTCCTCGGCGTCCAGCGCTCGCGCGCCCTCGTCCGCGAGCTGTTCGAAGCGGGGCAGGTCGATGTCGTACGGGGACGCGGCCAGCCGGTAGCCGCCCGGTCCTGAGACGACCGCCTCCTTGCCGAGGGCGCGGCGCAGCCGTCCGACGAGCGCCTGGAGTGCGGCGGGGGCGTCCTGCGGCGGGTCCTGCGGCCACACCTCGCCGATGAGCACCTCGACGGGCACCACAGCGACCGGCCCGGTACGCCCCACCCGCAGCGCGAGCGCGGCGAGCAGCGCCCGGAGCCGTGGCCCGCCGAGCGAAACGGTATGGCCGAACTCGTCGCATACCTCGGTGGTGCCCAGGATCAGATACCGCACGGCCCCATTGTCAGGTGTTCGGGCCGAATGCACGCGGGAGTTTTCCCGGGTGGGCGGGCGTAGGAGGGGAGCGAGGGGCGCGGGCGGAGCGATTCGGGTGGCCTCGCAGCGGCCGAGGCTCAGGTGCTGTTGGGGCCCGGCACCGCACACGGGCCCCAACAGCACCTGCGACCCCAACACCACCTGCGAGCCGAGGGCACCGCTCCCCCGGCTCAGCCAGTACGCCTCTCGGGCCCCTCCGCCCCTCAAAGGCTCGGCCGAGGAATCACGCCCCCCGCCACAGCCCGCTGGCGCGGCGCGGACGAGCCCGTCCAGCAGGTGCCCCGCCGGGCGAGCAGCCGGCGCAGCCAGATCTCCGTGGAGACCAGTTCGGCGAGCCCGTCGAGGGGCAGGGCTGCGCCTTCCGCCGCCGCGCGGAGCGCCTGGCGTACGACGCGGGCCTCGATCAGGCCGGCGTCGGCCAGCAGCGGGGCGTCGAAGAGGGAGACCAGCTGACCGATGGACTGGCGCAGCCCGGCCCGTACGGCTGCGGTCTGGGAGGCCTGGGAGGTGACGCCCCAGCCCGGCGGGAGTTCGCGGACGCCGGCTCCGGCCAGGACGGCGCGCAGCACTTGGGCGCGCGCCCCCGGTTGTACGCGGAGCGCCTCGGGGAGCGCGCGGCAGGCGCGGACGACCTGGTTGTCGAGGAATGGGGCGTGCAGGCGCTGACTGCGGACTTCTACGGCCTGCTCGAAGATGCGGTGGTCGGCCGCGTGGCGGGCGAGGGCGGCGCGGGCGCGGCGCTCGCCGGGCGGCTCGGCGGTGGCGGGACGGCCCGCCGCCTCGTGGAGGCGAACCGATACTTCAGCGAGTGCCTCGCCGGTCAGCCAGCGCGCGGCGGGGCCGGGCCGGCACCAGGACAGGGCGGCGAGCGAGGCGTTCACCGCGCCCCCGCCCCGGGACCGTCGGGAGCCGGACGAGCCGTTCACCGCGCCGCCGTGCCCGTTCCAGGCCTCCTCCCCGAAACCGCCGCCGGGCCCGTCCACGTCCTCGTCGCCGACGCCGATTCCGTCCGCGCCGTCGTCGAAGCGTCGCTCCAGCAGCCTGTTCGCCGCGTCCGCGATGCCCGCTCCGTAGGGCGTGCGGGCGAGCTTCCGCGCCGCCCGGTAGACCGTGAACGGGACGAACAGCGAGTTGCCCGACGGCCCGTCCGCCTTCGCCAGTGCGGCCATCGGGCGCAGCAGATGGCGTCGTTGGCGGTCCATGAGCAGGTCGGCGAGGCGCGCCGGGTGCGCGTCCAGTACCTGGCGCGCGCCGTGGCCCACGAGGTGGTCCGCGCTGCCGGCCGACAGCCTGCGCCGGTGCCGCTCGGCGATGACGAGTGAGGGGCCGGGCTCGTCGGTGAGCGGCCCGCTCTCCAGGTCGGCGTACGGGAGGGCTTCCTCGCCCGCCGCGACGACGACGTGGTGCAGCCGCGGGTTCGACGCGATGCTGCGCGCCCGTTCCAGCTCGGCCTCGCGGTCGCCCTGAGCGTCGCCCGGCCCGTCGTCGGCCGCCGGTCCGCCGCCTGTGGCGAGGTCGTTGAAGGTGACGGCGAGGAGCCGTTCGCCCGCTTCCATGCCCTGGCCGAGGAGCGTGCCGGGGTTGCCGGGCAGTCCGGCGGCGAGCAGCGCGAGGGTCGCGGAGGCGCTGCCGCCGGACAGATCCGCCCCGATGCCCGGCGCGGGGCCGCCCGCGCGCGCCGCCCGGCGCTCGGCGGGGCCCATGCCGGGAACGGGCCCGGGGTCGAGGCCGCCGGGGTCGCTCTCCGGGGCGTGCCGGGGGGCCGAGAGCCGGGTCCGTACCGCCTCGATGAGCGCGTCGCGCACCCGGTCCACCGCTTCGTCGGGCGCGAGTTGGGAGGCGGCGACGGCGAGTGAGGCGGTCGGCTCGTAGCCGACGATCTCCCGGCCGCCACCGCTGTTGCGCCGGCCGCCCCCGTTGCCGCCGTACGCGCTGCCGCCGTCGCGGTACGGGTCGTCGGCGCCGCTGTGGCCGAAGCCACCGGGCGCGTAGGCCCCGGAGCCGGACCCCGGCCCTGCCTGCGACCCGTATCCGGGGGACGGGTCGCCCGAGGACCCGTACGCGCCGGCCGAGCCCCCCGGACCGGATGCGGACGCCGACGAGGACGACGCGGAGGAGTACGCTGACGAACCGGAGCCGTTCGCGGCCGGCGTGCCGGGCATGGGCGCGGAGCCGCGCAGGATCAGCGCGTGGCCCGGCGGCACCCGGCGCACGCCCATGTAGGGCGTGCCGTCGCCGAGCGCCTCGGGCGCGTCCGGACAGGCGAGCAGCGCGGCGAGGTGGCCGACGTCGAGCTGCGCCTCGATGAGGTCGGCGAGGGGCAGCGCGGCGGTCGCGTACGCGGTGCCGCCCGCCCACGGGGTGTGGAACACCGGCCGGGCGCCCGCCAGATCGCCGGCCACCGTGATGCGGCGGCCGACCTGCGCGACGGCGGTGTAGCTGCCGGACCAGGCGGTGAGGTGGCGCAGCGCCCCGCCCCGGGCGGCGAAGAGGCCGACGCGCAGTTCCTCGTCGGTCGCGCCGCAGCAGCCGAAGACCGCGAGCCGGGTGAAGGGGTCGGCCTGGACGACGCGTACCTCGTCGGGACGCCAGTCGCCGACCGCCCAGAGCGGATCCGGGTCTCCCCACAGCAGTTGCGCGCCGACCGGATGGACCGCGCGGTCCGCCGAGCCGGACGCGGACAGCCCGTGGTCTCCGGCATGCGAAAGCCCGGCGGCGGTACTGCTCCACCCCACCAACCACCGCATCGCGGCCTCCACCCAACTCGCCGTCCGCCGGGGCGGACTGCCACCCCTTGATGCGGAATGGCGAAGTTGTCGCTGCGACCATGCTGCCACGACAACGGCGCGCGAGAGGCTCAAAAGGGGCGCGCGGGCATGGGTGTTCACGCTGGTTGTGCTTCGAGAGCGGAACGCGCGCCGCTTGCGGTGGGGCGGAATTCGACATTCCGGGGCTGTTCCGGGGGCTGCTGGGGACTGCCGGCGCTATTCCAGGGGCTGTTGGCCAGCTCCGGCGCGCTGAGCCCGGCCACCACCCCCGTCCGGAAGCATCCGCTGCGGTCCAGCCGTCGCCGACCCGGAACCAACAGGCCCAACTGTCCCAAGTGTCCGGACTCAACTGCCTCGAATCGGCCGCCCGGAGCCGCCCACGGCTGTCTTCCGGCCAATTCCGGCCGCTCACGGCTCTCCCCGGGCCTCCGCCGAACAGCGGCATTCAGCCAAAGTCGGCCGCGCTGCCGAAGGGGCGTACGGGCCCGCGACACCACAGTCCGGGAGGCGGTCGTCCGCCTCCCGGACCGTCCCGCCACCCGCGGGGAATGTGGTGGCGGTGTCCCCCAGCCCACTGGATCCAGTGCAGCGGGCCGACCCACGCACCTCCATGGAAGCGCTCCCGCTGTCGGCCAAACAGAGCGCACGAAAGGGCGCACGGCCACACACGGCCGGAGCACAGGCACACCACAAGGACGCAAGTACGGACCTGAATCCCGCCATCCGGCACGCCACCTCTTAACGGTCGGGATGCGGCGAACTACGCTGTGTTTACGAATGCCCCGCGCCTATGCCGGGGCGGCCGTCGGCGTGTCGAGGGGTGCGCATGTCCAGGGATCTACGCGGGCCGAACGAGAAGCTCGGCACCGTTCTCGCCCTCGCGGGGATCAGCAACGCCGGGCTCGCCCGCCGGGTCAACGACCTCGGTGGGCAGCGCGGGCTGACTCTTCGCTACGACAAAACGTCGGTCGCCCGCTGGGTGGCCAAAGGCATGGTGCCGCAGGGAGCCGCGCCCCATTTGATCGCTGCCGCGATCGGCAGCAAACTCGGGCGGCCCGTCCCGCTGCACGAGATCGGCCTCGCCGACGCCGATCCGGCGCCAGAGGTCGGCCTCGCCTTCCCGCGCGACGTCGGCCAGGCCGTACGGTCCGCCACCGAGCTCTACCGGCTGGACCTCGCGGGCCGCCGGGCCGGCAGCGGCGGCATATGGCAGAGCCTCGCCGGTTCGTTCGCGGTGAGCGCCTACGCGACGCCCGCCTCACGCTGGCTGATATCGCCCGCCGACAGCTCGGTGGCGCGCGAAGTCCATGACGCGCGCGCCGTGCTCGAAGGGCGGGCCGCGCTGGACTCCAAGGAGAGCGGCGGGGACGGCCTCGGCAAGGAGGGCAGCGCGAACGGCGCGACCGCGGACGCCACTCCGCAGCGCGTCGGCCACAGCGACGTCTCGAAGCTGCGCGAGGCGGCCGAGGACGCGCGCCGCTGGGACTCCAAGTACGGCGGCGGGGACTGGCGTTCGTCGATGGTCCCGGAGTGCCTGCGGGTCGACGCCGCGCCGCTGCTGCTCGCCTCGTACAGCGACGAGGTGGGCCGGGCGCTGTTCGGCGCGACCGCCGAACTGACCCGCCTCGCGGGCTGGATGGCCTTCGACACGGGCCAGCAGGAGGCCGCGCAGCGCTACTACATCCAGGCGCTGCGCCTGGCCCGCGCCGCCGCCGACGTACCGCTCGGCGGGTACGTACTCGCGTCGATGAGCCTGCAGGCCACCTACCGCGGCTTCGCCGACGAGGGCGTGGACCTCGCGCAGGCCGCGCTGGAACGCAACCGCGGCCTGGCGACGGCCCGCACGATGAGCTTCTTCCGGCTCATCGAGGCCCGCGCACACGCCAAGGCCGGCGACACGGCGGCCTGCGGCTCAGCGATCAAGGCCGCCGAGGGCTGGCTGGAACGCTCCCGGGCCGGCGACCCGGACCCGTCCTGGCTGGGTTTCTACTCCTACGACCGGCTCGCCGCCGACGCCGCCGAGTGCTACCGCGACCTGCGGCTGCCGCGCCAGGTGCGGCGCTTCACGGAGCAGGCGCTGTCCCGGCCGACCGAGGAGTTCGTCCGCTCGCACGGCCTGCGGCTGGTGGTCTCGGCCGTCGCCGAACTGGAGTCCGGAAACCTCGACGCGGCCTGCGCGGCGGGGACCCGGGCGGTGGAAGTCGCCGGACGGATCTCATCGGCCCGCACGACGGAGTACGTCCGGGACCTGCTGCACCGCCTGGAGCCGTACGGGGACGAGCCGCGGGTGGTGGAGCTGCGGGAGCGGGCGCGGCCGTTGTTGGTGGCGCCGGCTTAGGGGCGGGCGGCTGGGGCGGGTCTGCGCTGGGTCTGCGCCGGTTCTGCGCTGGGTCTGCCTCGGTGGCCGATCCGGTTCCGCGCGTGTTCCGTCTTGGGGGCCGGCCCGGTTCCGCGCCGGCCCCGGCTCGGGCGCCGGTCCGGTTCCGAGCCGAGTCCGCAGGGGCTCGCGCGCCGGGCTCGCGCGCCGGGCTCGCCCAGCTTCGCGCCGGTACCGTCCAGTTTCGCGCCGGTGGCTCCCGATTCCGTACCGAAGTGGGCGTGAGTCCGGGCACGAGTCTGCGCGGCGAGTACGGGCGGCGAGTACGGGCGCGCCCCCAGTCCAGCCGTCCAGCCCCTGGTAGGCAGGTGGCCAGGACCTGGTCAGCCGTTGGCCAACCCCTGGCCAACCGCATTGTCAGTGGTCCGCGCCATCATGGAGTCTGTCCGGATCGGGAGGTGTCGCGATGGCGTACGGCCGCATGGCACAGGGGAGCCCGTCGTACGGCGGCGGGCCGCAGCAGCGCATGCGTCGAAGCCGCATGCCGCAGAGCCGCGCTTCGTACGGCCGCGTGGCGTACGACGCCGACGTACTGGTGATCGGCGCGGGCATCGTCGGCCTTTCGACCGCGTACGCGATCACCCGGGCCGCCCCCGGCACCCGCGTCATGGTGCTGGAGAAGGAAACGGGCCCGGCTCGGCATCAGACGGGCCGCAACAGCGGCGTGATCCACAGCGGCATCTACTACCCGCCGGGTTCCCTGAAGGCGCAGTACGCGATCCAGGGCGCGGCGGAGATGGCGAAGTTCTGCGCCGGGCACGGCATCGCGCACGCGATCACCGGCAAGCTGATCATCGCGACCGAGCACACCGAGCTGCCCCGCCTGCACGCCCTGGTCCAGCGCGGGCGGGAGCACGGCATCCCGGTCCGCGAGCTGGGCCCGGCCCAGATAGCCGAATACGAGCCGCGGGTGCGCGGTCTCGCCGCGATTCACGTCGGGACGACGGGCGTGTGCGACTACGGGGCGGTGGCCGCGCAACTGGCCGGCCTCGCGGCGGACGAGAGCGCCGAGATCCGCTACGACACGGAGGTGCGCGCCATCGGGCGGCGCTCGGGCGCCGTCGCGGTCCGTACGGCCGACGGCTCGGTGATCCGCGCCCGCACGCTGGTGAACTGCGCGGGCCTGCACTCCGACCGCGTCGCCCGGCTCGCCGGTGACACCCCGCCCGTCCGGATCGTCCCGTTCCGCGGTGAGTACTACAAGCTGACGCCGGGCCGTACGGACCTGGTCCGCGGCCTGGTCTACCCGGTACCCGACCCGGCCTTCCCGTTCCTCGGGGTGCACCTGACCAGGGGCGTGGACGGCAGCGTCCACCTCGGCCCGAACGCGGTCCCGGCGCTCGCCCGGGAAGGGTACGACTGGTCGACGATCCGCCCCGCCGAGCTGGCCGGCACCCTCGCGTTCCCCGGCTCCTGGCGGATAGCCCGCCGCCACTGGCGCTACGGAGCGGGCGAACTCCACCGCTCCCTCTCCAAGCGCGCCTTCACGACCGCGGTCCGCCGGTTGCTCCCGGACGTCCGCGAAGAGGACCTGATCCCGTCACCGGCCGGCGTCCGGGCGCAGGCGGTCCGCAGCGACGGCACCCTCGTCGACGACTTCCTCTTCGCGGAGAGCGACCGCATGATCCACGTCCTGAACGCCCCGTCCCCGGCGGCGACGGCGGCGTTGCCGATCGGGCGGGAGGTGGCGCGCCGGGCGCTGGCGACGTTGCCGATACGGGCGTAGGCAGGGGATGTGGATACGGAGGGGTGACGACCGGGTGACGGGGTGACCGGGGTCGCGCCGACGGGCAGCCGCCCGCGAGCGGCTCCCCCGCCCCCGGCTCCGTAGAATCGGGTGCACTGTGAACGAACACCGCCTTGAGCCCCAAGCCCCAGCCCTTGCCCTCGACGCCGCCGATGGCCCCGCCGTCGTCGGAGGTCTCCACGACGCCGACGGCCGCCACATCGCTGAGCCCGCCGAGCCCGCTGAGCTCGCCGCGTCCGGCGCGCAGCGCGAAGCGCGGCCGGCAGTGCAGCCAGGGGCGCAGCGCGGAGTGCCCGAGGCCGCGCGGCCGGGCGCGGAGGCCGATGCGGGGGCCGGTGCAGGGGCCAGTACAGGGGCCGACGCAGGAGCCGACGCAGGTCGGGAGCCTGAAGTACGCCCCGGGGAGCAACCCGACGCCCCGCCGCCCGAAGCTCAGCCGGGGTCACGGCCCGCCGCACATGCCGACGTCGAGGCCCCCCTCTCTCCTCTCTCCCCCCTCCCCACGCACTCCCACCACTGGCCCCACGCGCCCCGTCGCCCGCACCCCACCCGCGAACCTCGTGAGCCGATGTTCCCGAACGGCCCGGCTGCCGACCCGGCGGGCTCGCATCACGAGCGCCGCATCCGTTCGTTCCAGCCGCGCCGCAGCCGGGTGACCGCCAACCAGGCCGACGCGCTGAACCGCCTGTGGCCGAAGTGGGGCCTGGACATCGACGGGCTGGCGCCGCTGGACCTCCGCGCGCTCTTCGCACCCCCGGAGCCCGTAGACACGCCCCCGGGGCCCCAGGGGCCCCTCCCGACCCTCGCCGCCACCCAGGCAAAGCCCACCAGCCCCACGGCCCCCTCCCCCTCCCCCTCCGCTGCGCCCTCCCTCCCCGTCGTTCTGGAGATCGGCTTCGGGA
>NZ_JAYMZR010000043.1:21454-55297 GCF_035828615.1 Streptomyces sp. H27-D2
GAACGACGGGGAGGGAGGGCGAGGCGACCGCGCAGATGGCCGCCGCGGATCCGGACACCGGCATCCTCGCGGCGGACGTCCACACCCCCGGCATCGGCAATCTGCTCGGTCTCGCGGAGCGGAACGGCCTGTCCAACATCCGGGTCGCGAACGGCGACGCGATCATCCTGCTCCGCGAGATGATCGGCCCCGAAGCCCTCGCCGGTCTGCGGGTCTACTTCCCGGACCCCTGGCCGAAGAAGCGCCACCACAAGCGCCGCCTGATCCAGCCGGAGTTCATCGAGCTGCTCGCACCCCGGCTCGCGCCCGGCGCGCTCGTGCACTGCGCGACCGACTGGGAGCCGTACGCCGAGCAGATGCTGGAGGTGCTGAGCGCGAGCGCCGACTTCGAGAACACGCAGCCGGACGGCGGCTACGCCCCGCGCCCGGAGTTCCGCCCGCTGACCCGGTTCGAGGGCCAGGGCCTGGACAAGGGGCACGTCGTCCACGACCTGCTGTTCCGAAAGCGCCAACCGTAACCACCACGCCCCGCCCCGCTCTGCCGCCCCACCTTCCTCCTCCCCCACCCCACCCCCACCACCTCACCGACTCGTAAGAGATCGCGCACAGACGCACGAGGGGGCGCGAGCGGAAGCGAAGCGACCGGGCAAAGGTCATCACACCCGTAACAGCATCGCCCGACGCACGGTGGGCTGGTTAGGGTCGTGAGGTGCACCCGCCCCCGTACCAGTCGCCCCCGTCGTCGCAGTCCGGCCAGCCAGTACCGGCCGTCCCCGCGCCGTCCGCTTCGTCCGCTTCGTCCGCCCCAGGAGCGGGCAGTGGGGCGTACGGGGCTCCGGCGGCAGGCCCGGCGGCACCGCCGGTTCCCGCGTACGCGCCCGACCGCGGCCCCCAGTTCGCCGGGATGCCCGCGCCCTCGGAGTGGCGCTACAAACCGCGCCGCGCGCCTTGGTACGGCGGCAGGAAAACGCTGCTCGCCGTCGGGCTGATCACGCTGTTGACGCTGTCCGGGCTGGTCATCCTGGCGCTGGTGCGCGAGCAGACGGGCCCCGAGGGCTTCCTGGTGGGGCTGGGCCTGGCGGTCCTGCCGGTCCCGCTGCTGGTCACAGCCTTCTGCTGGCTGGACCGGGTCGAGCCGGAGCCCTGGCGCAACCTCGCCTTCGCGTTCGCGTGGGGCGCGTGCGCCGCGACGCTCGTCGCGATCATCGCGAACGGCTTCGCGACGCAGTGGCTGGCGTCGACGATCGCCGCCGCGTCGCCGGCCACGGCGGACACCTGGGGTGCGACGGTGGTCGCGCCGTTCGTCGAGGAGAGCGCGAAGGGGGCAGCGGTGCTGCTGCTGTTCCTCTTCAGACGCCGGAACTTCGACGGGATCGTGGACGGCGTCGTGATAGCCGGAATCACCGCTACCGGTTTCGCCTTCACCGAGAACGTCCTCTATCTCGGCAACGCCTTCGGCGAGGACCAGCACCTCGGCTACTCGGGCCTCCAGTCCACCACCGCCGCGACCTTCTTCATCCGCATAGTGATGTCGCCGTTCGCGCACCCGCTCTTCACCTGCGTCACCGGCCTCGCCTTCGGCATAGCATCCATGGCCGGGCACCACCAGCGCGTCCGCCGCGTCCTGCTGCCGCTGATGGGCCTGCTCACCGCGATGCTGCTGCACGGCGTCTGGAACGGCTCGTCCACCCTCGGCCCGTACGGCTTCATCACCGTCTACGGCCTCTTCATGGTCCCGGTCTTCGGCGTGCTGACCTGGCTGGTCATCTGGGCCCGGCAGAGCGGGCTGCGCTCCATACGCGCCCACCTGCCCGCCTACCAGGCCGCCGGCTGGCTGACCCCGCCCGAGCCCGTGGCCCTGTCCTCCATGAAGGCCCGCAACCTGGCCCGCACGGTCACCCGCCACCGCCACGGCAGACCGGCGGCCCGCACGGTCAGCGAGTACACCTCGTTCGCCACCTCCCTGGCCTTCCTCCGCGCCAGAGCCCACCGGGGCGCACCGGACAGGGACTTCACGGCGCGCGAGCAGGAGCTGCTGCATCACCTGTGGCAGCGCAAACACCTGGCGGCGCCGGCGCTCACGCACGCGACTCACGCGACGGCGGCGCGGGCGTACGCCCCGGCGCAGCAGCGACCGCAGCAAGGGCCGCAGCAAGGCTGGGCGCCGCAGCAACAGACCCCGTACGGCTACCCGCAGCCGGGGTACCAGCAGACCGGCTACGAGCAGGGCGGATACGCGCAGAGCGGCTACCGGCAACCGCACTACGCACCGCCGGGCCGGCCGCCGCACCCCTCCCCGTACGACGCTCCGCACAGCGCTTCGTACGGCCGCCCGCCGGGCTCGGCACCGTAGGCCCGGTACGCCCCCGGTACATCCCGTACGCCCCGCAGCAGCCCGGTCTCACCGGCGCTGACGTACCGGCGAAGCCCGATGGACCCGATGCACCCGGCGAAGCCGGCGAAGCCCGCCCGAATCCTCCGGAATCCGGCCGAGCGGGTCGGCACCCCGGGAGAAACCCAGGCGAGCCCCTACCCTGATCCTCCTGATTCCCCTCATTCCCCCGATCGCACCCAGCGAGCCCTTGGCCCAAGGCTGACGCCATCGCTTCGGAGCAGTAGCGTCCCCCGCGTGTCCAAGAAGCCACGCCGTACGAAGCAGGGGCAGCGCCCCGCCGCGGCCCCCTCGCCGATCCCTCCGATCTTCCTCCCCCCGCCCCGGACCGCGCCCGATCACACGGCCTCCGCACGTGAGTTGGAGGACTTCGCCCGCCAGTACCCCGAGGACCGCGAGGAGCTCCTCATCGAGGCGGCCGACAGCTGGGCCTCGGCCGGGGACCACGACCGAGCGCTGGACATCTTCGACGAGCTCTTGGAGAGCGACCCCGAAGACCCGTGCATGCTGGAGTGCTACCGGATCAGCGCCCTATGGCGAGCGGAGCTCGAACCCCAGGCCCGCGCCGCGTCCGCGCTGCTACGCCCCCGCCTGTCCCCGCATGATCCCGCCCCCTGGAACTTCATCGCCGAGACCTTCGAGGTGCACGACGACCTGCCGGCCGCCATGGAGTGGTTCACGGCCGGCATCACGCACACCCTGGGCCCCGTGCCCGCGCCGGACTCCATCGCGCCGGACGACCACTACATCGAGCAGCTCTTCATCGGCCGCCACCGGGTGCGCCGCCAGCTCGGGGAACCGCACGACGACTGGGACCGCCTCGCCCACACCCTGCACGAGACCCGCCTCCCGCTGATGCGCGGCAGGGCGAATCCGAATCTCGACGAGCTCCATTCCCCGGCCCGAATCGACGCCCTGGCATCGAGGGACCCGGAAGTCTGGGCCCGCGAACTCGAACACATCGACGCACTGGCCGCCGCCCGCAGTGCTTGCCTCCGCCTGACAGCCGTCCTGTTCTGGCCCGCGTCCGAATTCCCCGAACTCCTCCGCCGCCGACTCTCGTTCGCCGACCTCTACGGCACCGACCACGCCACCCACCTGGCCCGCGTCGAGACAGCCCTCCGCCGCCTCTCCGACGAGGGCATCACCCCTCTCGCCGCCGCCCGAGCCAGCGTCAGAGGCTACGAGTCGCACGCCCGCGACGAACACCAGAACCCGGAGTCGGAGGGCTTCCCCGCGACCTACGCCGCCCACCTCGCCGAAATGGGAATGGCCACCCCTTGGCCCCCGCCCCGCAACGCGCCCTGCTGGTGCGGGTCGGGCCGCAAGTACAAGAAGTGCTGCGGCAACCCGGCCACGGCTTGAGCGGTGCGCGGCAGGCGGTCTCCGTCCATTCACCCGTTCGGCCGTATGAGCCCGCCTGCCGGCAATGGACCAGCAAGGGGTCCAGCCGCCCGAAGCGCAGTGGCCTCCACGCGCAGGGCTACCAACAGCCGACCGTCCGGCAGCCTCCGGGCATCCAGCGGCCTGGCCCGCCGCACCTCGGCTACGGGCTGCTCAGCCACCCAGCGGATAACCAGCGACCGCACGCTTCTCCGTACGCTCCGCAGCAGCAGTACGGTACCTAGCGACGCTGATGGAGTTGCGGAGCCGCCTTGGTGCCGCTGGCTCTGCCAACCAGCGGCAGCGCTGGCGGCAATATCCTGCTTCTCACCCCCTGCAAAGGAGTTACCTGTGGCCCGGCTCGTGCTGCAACAGCCTGGGGAAACCTGCGCCAACATGGACGTTTCCGGGCATCGGCTACTGGCCCCCAGCGATGATCAAGAGCTTCAGCAAGTGTTTCAAGAGATCACAAGCAGACCGGTCGCTGAAAAGTACACTGAAGCGATCCGGTCTGCCATCGACTATGTACTCGATGGCCAACGCACTGGTCGCTTCGACCTTCTCTCCCCCAAGGTCCACCCTGGAGAACGCGCCTCCGTCGGTGCGAAACTTGAATACGAAGTACTGCGATCGTTCGACTGGCCCAAAGCCAAACCGCTCGATACCTCGATTTCTGGTGCGGCCGTCGATATTAAGGCGACTGTCGGAGACAACTGGGCCGTTCCCAGCGAGGCCCACTGCCAACTCTGCCTATGCACTAAAATACAGCTAAAGAAAAATCGCCACCGAACCTGGCTCATGCGCACACACAGGTCGTGGCTTTACCGTGGCAGCGGCAACAAAGACGGAAAACGAGGCATCGCCGTCGAAGCTCTCGAAAAATGGAGCATGCCGCTCTACGACTGGTCACCGCTCCCGGTAAACCCTCTGACATACCTCACAGAGGAACAGGCCAGTGAGATTCTCGCCGATAAACCCGGGCAAGAACAGCGCATGCTCATTCTATTTGGGTACCTTAAAGGAGTAATAATTCCACGTAGCGTGTTGGAAACGGTGGGAGCAGGGAAAAGAGACCCAGTACGCCGCGCGCGAGCGATCAAGGAGCGGGCCGCCCAACGAGGACTCCTACTACTGTGCGGAACATGGCAGGAAGACAGAGACCTCGCAGCAGCACGAAACATCAGCCTACCCAGGGATGACTGGATCGCACTGCCGATAGACAAGACAACAAATCTGGAATCGTAACGACAAAAGCACTTATGCCTCTGAAAGGAGCAGCGTGGCCGACAGTCGATGGACGCCCCCCGAAGGTTCGTGGGCCTCCTCGGCAGCAAACCGGCGGAACATGCAGGCCATCCGAAGCCGCGACACTAAGCCCGAACAGCTCATCCGTCGGCTCGTACACGCCCAGGGGCTTCGCTATCGCGTGTGTGCCAAGCCGCTGGCGGACCTTCGCAGGACAGCCGACATAGTTTTCCGACCTGCCAGGGTAGCCGTATTTGTTGACGGCTGCTATTGGCACGGGTGTCCTGAGCATTACGTATCCCCCAAAACCAACCCCGACTACTGGTCAGAAAAGGTCGCCAGGAACATCGCCCGAGACCGTGACACTGATCAGCAGCTCGCGGACGCTGGCTGGCTAGCTCTCCGGTTCTGGGAGCATGAGTCACCCGACGAATGCGCGCTCGCGATCTCCGTTGCTGTCAGCAGTCGCCGGCACCAACTCAGAGTCGACCGCGAAACGGGCTGAGGGAATCCTCTCCTCATCACATTCAACACGGTCGGAAAATCCAGGTTCTGCAGCACGAAGCACATCGCTGATTGCCCTCCCTACCGCCTCAGCCACCGGAGGAGGGAAGGCGTTTCCTACCTGACGATATTGGGCAGTCTTACCGCCAGAGAATTCCCATTCTTCGTCAAACCCTTGAATAATCGCCGCCTGCGAGACCGTGAGCATCGGGCCAGAATCAGTCAGAAAATCCCTCTCAGGGAGACATTCTTCCATCACATTAGCAACTCCGAGCCCATTAATGCCGAGCGACTTCCAAGCCGCCTTTGCTCGGCTTGGCCCCAGGTCCGCCCCGCCATGCTTTTTAGAGCCACCTACAAGGGTAGGTGCCACCCCGCCCCTATATGACTTATTCCACCAATGAGCGAATGCTTCATCGGCTTGCAAGGAATATTCAGGAAAGGATTTTTTGAGCAACTCAAGACGTCTCCCCATAGACGTCTCCAAAGCTGCCGCTGCAGTGACAGGAGCAGTGACTGTGGGAGTCGGCCACACAAACTTGACTCCCCTGGATTCAGCTCTCTCCAAGACGTCTTGGCGAATCGCTACTAGAATGGCACGCGGCCGGAGCTGCGGAACCCCAAAATGATGTGCCTCCAAAACATCCCATTCACACTTCACATACTTGAGATCCTCAAGTTTTTTGACGACGTCAGCCCGATATCCGTCGAACTTAGAGTCCCGAATACCGCGGACATTTTCAATCATCACAGCCTTTGGTTTCAGATGTTTCACCAGGTCTAGCATCACAGGGAAAAGGTCACGCTCGTCGTCCTTTCCCAGTTGCTTGCCCGCGTGAGAAAAAGGAGGGCAGGGGACACCACCTGCCAATAGGTCCAACTCCCCCTTCTTCTTGCCGTTCTCTTCATTCCCCACAGGAAGTCCAGCCAATTGCTCTGAACCAACGAAATCTTTCACATCCATTTTAACAACCTGGCAGTCAGGCCAGGCTTGCCGCTTGACAGCGTTCTCCTCCAGGGTCGAGCAAGCGTGTTCGTCGATCTCAACAAGCGCAAGGTGCTTAAAGAGTGCCTTGTGCAGTCCGATAGCCTGCCCGCCGGCTCCCGCGCAAATTTCGATCGAGGTCAGCAAGTGGTCGCTGGAACCCATCGAATCCTCCTGGTGTGGTTCATCGCAGACACACAAGTGTCGCAGAGACTGTGCTGCACATCGGCCGACACACAACTCCGCAGATCTACTTGTTGGACCCAGGCAGTCTCGCAGGCACCTGTGACAACGGACGGGCAGCCGGACGCGCGGCAGGTACCAGACACCTGGCCCAGACCCTGGCATGCCGGACAGTCGCCGATCGGCGAGAATCCGCAGACCGGTGCTGCCGAGCACCTGACTGGTCCTGCCCCGTCTTGAGCCGCGCACCCAGCGCCCTGACCAGCTCTGCAGATGCGGCAAGATCGCCTGCGCAGTCAGCGACCAGCGTCCAGGTGGCTTAGCAGCGCCCGTAGATCCGCCTCGTCCATCCCCAGAGAGGCTTCTTCCTCTTCTTCTGGGTCAGCGAGGCGTCGTACCGAGGGATCGTCCAGGATCGTTCCCATGAACTCCAGCTTCGTGGCCAAGCGCTGTTGGACTACTTCATCGATGGTTCCGCTTGCCACGAGTACGGTGATCCGGGTCTCTGTATCGGGTGCGAGTCCCAGTCGGTGAATCCTGTCGAGGCTTTGCAGAAAACGCCCAGCCGCGAAATCCCGGTCTACGTAGATAGCATCGTGACAGACGTGGTGGAGACTGATTCCCTCACCCAGGGTCGCAGGGTTGGAGAGCAGCACCATGCAGTCTGGATCCTTGCGGAAGCGCTGGATCTGATCCTCGCGGTCTGTGCTTCCGCCATGGACGATCGAGGGCTGGAATTTTGCGAGCGCGCTTTCCAGCGAGGTCAAGTTTCGCACAAATGTGGACCACACCAGCGTCTTTCGTCCCGCTGCCGCGTTCTCGGCGACGGTCTTCAGTACCGCCTCGTACTTCGGTGAGAGCTCGTACCTAGGCAACTCGCGCATCAGCTCGTGCAACGAACCGCCAGCAGGAGCTTCCAAGGGCGGCACATAGAACGGCAGCGGTTCGTAGCGTGTTCCCCCCTCAGACAGCAACGTGGGGCTCGTACTCGCCATCATCAAATAGACAAGGGTCTTCCCAAGCTTGGCGAACCGCTCCTGCTCCGCCGATCCGGCCTCCGCGAGGCGGTCAATAAGGGCCGTGTACAGCTTGCGGTGAGCTGCCGGAAGTTCGATGTACCGGATGCGTACGTCCACGGGAGGCAATCCGAGTTCGTGCTTCGTGGTGCGGGTGAACAAGGGCCGCAACACTTTGCTCGCGTGCGCGAGGTCGCCTCCTGAAACTGCCCGGTCCACTGCTCGCCGACCGTGACCTGGCCAAACGAAGGAGAGCAAGCTCTCCAGATCTTTAGCCCCATTCGGGGCCGGCGTACCGGTCAAGATCAACCTATTGCGTGCCAGCGGACCAAGCGCCATACATGCAGTTCCGTATGTGCCGCGCACTCCTAGCTTCATCCTGTGCGCCTCATCCAGCACGATCATACTCGGAGCCGCACTCAACCAATTCGCCAAGGTCGTGAGTGAACGGTTCAACCGCTCGTAGTTGACCAGCAGAATCTCCGCGCCGAGATCGAGCTTCTTCTCCAGAGTCTCTATCCGGAGAGGCTCAGCGAAACACAGTGCACTTTCCTCTTGCCACGCCTCATAGGCCGACTTCGGGCTCACCACCAGCAGACGAGAAACCCGCCCGGCCTCACGAAGCGCCGTGTAAACAGCGAGAGCAGTTCGAGTCTTTCCGGCACCAGGGACACTAAA
Organism: Streptomyces sp. H27-D2; assembly: GCF_035828615.1. Classification (NCBI taxonomy): domain Bacteria; kingdom Bacillati; phylum Actinomycetota; class Actinomycetes; order Kitasatosporales; family Streptomycetaceae; genus Streptomyces; species Streptomyces sp. H27-D2. Next base: position 29,841 of record NZ_JAYMZR010000043.1, read on the forward strand.
GTTCGCGCCATGTGTCAACGACAAGAGCTTGGCAATATCCCGGAGCTGAAAGTCCGTTAGTGGGGCCTGCCAACTGACTCCGAGTTGGCCACGGACCTCGTCAGCCCTGACCTCCCCGACGACATCCTGTCCCTTCGTCCCCGCCTCGAGGCGCTGTTCCACGGCTTGGGCGTCCTGGACGGATCCTTCAGCGAGATCCTGAAGATCAGAGGCGAACCGCACCCCCATAGGGTCGTGCCAGCCACTGAGTATCGAAAGGTTCGCAAGGAACTCTTCTAGATCTACTTCCGCAGCCAGTTCTCCCCGCTGATTGCCGGTCGTGAAGCGGGCTGAAAATCTTACCAGTTGCTCATGACACCGCGGGACCGTCCTCAGAACAACCTTAGTCCGCGTCTCATCGAAATCAATTCTTAGTGTCGGCTCGTCCGTGGCAGTCATGATTTTTCCCCGCGGACGGCTTCGGACAGCCAGGCGACGCCATCGCCTGGCTCATCAAGGCCGCGGACTGCCTGCCGTGCCAATTTAGCCAGGCTTCCCCGGAGCCGTACCACTGCCTCGTCAAAACCGTCCTCGTCCAGACTCCGGGTGGAGCGCGCCTGTACGAGGTCAGAGATGCTTTGATTGATGGCTGCGCTAGCATCATCCAGGCGTTCTGCGGCAGTCTGCTGAACCCTGCGGAGTTTGTCATCGCGTTCGGCTACGTCGAGCGCTCGCCTCATGCCCTTTCGTACCGCTACTACTGCGGCCCTGGCGTCAACAGTCGCTTCACTGGGCAGCTGGTTCGACACCTCTGCTGCCACAGCCTGGAGGATTCGATCAGTAATTGCTCTGGCTTTCGCGACCTCTCCCGACACGGCAGGGGCAGTAACGTTGAGTCCAGGAATCTTCCCGGCCACAGGGTTCACCCCCCCGGCCGATTGGAATTCTACGGGGAGATGCTTAGTCAAATGCTTTTCTTGGAAATCTTCGCCAATAAGGCGGGTTCGCGTTTTGGCGAACCCGAGGATGATTGCTGAAATTCTGTTCTCTTTCACTCGTTCTGCTTGATCCTGGCTTTGCTGGCTCGTGAAATTCCGATGCAACTCTTTAAGATTTTCTTGGTGTCCCTCAAAATCCACTAGCCGCAGGCGGGCACCATCTACAGTCTGACTCCTGCTAATCATCTCCTGGATTACTTCAAGAATCCAGCGTTCCTGGTGATAAGTCCTAGTCTGGATATGGAAGTCTCGAGCGATATCTTCAGCCGCCCTGCCCATGAAGGCTTGCTCTTCCATCGCAAGCAGGCGGTTGATATAAGAATAGTCACGACGCTTATCCGGGCGAAGCTGCAGAGCGAGCTCGACGGAAGCGATGTCATCCCAAGTAAAGGATGCGGGCAGTACTCCGACGCGGATCGAAGTTTGCTTCAATTCTTTCAGAGCCGCAGCGCGTGTATTCCCATTGACGAGAATACCCTCACGCGTTACGAGCCCAGCTTCCTTCTGGCCCACTTCGGCCAGGCTTTCCTTAAGGGTTTCAAAATCTCGGTCAGACTCATCAGGGTTGGCAGGCTTGCCGAGCAGCAGGTAGTGCAGGTACTCCTGACTCTCGGGCAGCCAGGGATCCGCCGTCAGCTTCTGTTCCAGCTCCGGTTTGAGACTGCGCTGAGCGCGGATCCTGTGCGTGGCCGGATTGTAATAGAGATCGCGTAGCGGAACCTCGACAACACCAACGTGAAGTGGCTTGTTGTTCCACTCAACGGTGACTGTCTCTGCCGGGCGGCCACTGTCCACCGCCTCCTTGAGGCGGCGGGAGATCAGCTCACTGTTCTCTACGGCCTTCGGCGGTAGGGGAAATTTCGACATGCCCTTAGCTCGCTCTCATGTTCGCTCAACCTGCGGTTCGAGACCGTGCAGGCACTCTGCTCTACTCCGCCCTGCCGGCCTCTGGGTAGTTCGCCGCCCCTGCCCACGGCAGGAACATCGCCCAGTCAACCCCAGTCACTCGTTCTTCATCGCGGCCTGGACAGTCTGACGGGACTCCGCCGGCAGCCTGCGATACGCGCCCCAAAGGCGCTCCATCGTGCTGAAATCCCGCTGGTCGTCGGCTACCCACTGAGCGAAGTGCTCCCGCTCGATCTCGCTCATCCGCCTGATCTCGCCGAGAAGCTTGTCTGGATCAGCTTGGCTGCCTTGCCCGCCGACACGACACCTCCGGCACTCGGTGACCAGCTCGACCTCGGTCCGTCCCGCCGACTTCCGTACTTCGCGACGGGCAATGTCCAACTGCGCGATCCCGTTGCCGTCCTCGTACGCGTCACCGCCGGCGATACCGCAGACCCGGCACATGTAGTCGTCCGCAGCGAACACCTCCAAGCGGCGAGTTGCTGTGACGCTCACACCCGTCGTATGCGCTCGGCTCTGCCCCGGCTTCCAGACCTCAGCCCCCTTCTCGACGAAGCGCTGCTCGCTCGTCCTCAGCGTGGGGTCGTCCCGGTTGGTGTCGATACGCCAACCGCGGTCCCGCAGATCCCTCATACGACGGTCGATCTGAGCAGTCTCCGGGAAGGCTTCACGCAGCTCAGCCTTAGTGAAGATGTTGCCGACCCCGACCTCTGACAGCAACCACAGCGCGCACCGCACCATGGCTCCCGGTCGCTCATCCCGCCACGAAGGCAGTTCCTCGCCCATCACGATCTTGTTCGCCTCCTGCTCCTACGCTCTCGTTGCCCCAACTGCGTCCGGCTTCATCAGCGACGTCGCACGGTTGCGGCCAGGGTCATGATGCTCGATTCGTCAGAACTCATTCGACTCGCCCAGAGCGGTCTTTACAAGGCACAAGCGATCTTTGCGGCCAACTGCAAACAGGCCGGGGAACCAGGCAGGGGCGTAAGTGCAAACACAGCCAACTGCAATCAAGGGTGAGCTAGCGAAGCCGTGCGAGGACTCCCGATCTCCCACCCCGTACGTCAGACTGTCCACAACTGTCCGCCCTGCGTGCGACATTGACCGGAGATGTCAGTCCTGTGCACCACAATGAGCGGAACGGTTCGAGTCCTCGAGAAAGGTTATCTCTCATGCCGAGATTCGGGCAGGTCAAAGGCGGATTCTGCGAGGGGAGCAGTCCCGCCCGGCAGGAGTTCGCAGCGAGGTTCAGCAGTCTGATCGATGCGATTCCCGACGAGAAGCAGAAGGCCAAGGCACAGAAGGCGGGCCTTCGTCCGAGCACCCTGTCCTGCTACCGCCGCGCTCGCCGGGTACCCGACGTATGCAAGCTCGAGAGGATCTACAAGTCCGTGCAGCGCGCGGCCACATCGAGCCGCCTCCCGGTCACACTCCCTGAGCTCCAGGAACTCAGGGCTACCGCAGCGGCACGCCACCAGTCGACCTGTCAGACCGGCGATGCGATCCAGCGTCCGGCCTCGCCGTCACACATTCGTAGCGTGCAGACCGCCGCCAAAGTTGAGCGTGCGAATGCGGTCGGCACCCCACCGGCAGGCGACCGGCGCAACTTCGACAAGCGCGTTCAGTTGACCCTTGACACCCTTGCCGCCCACCAAGCGGCAGGGCGACGGCGGGACGTGCTGAGTCTGGCCTGGTCCGCGGGCAACGTGATGACCCCGATGCAGATCGCCCATGCCATCTCCGAACTGCACCTCCAGGGTGAGCAAGGCATCGCCGAAACACTCTTGCTCGGAGGTCGTAAGCGTGTGGAAGGAGAATCGATGCGCCTTGCGCTGGTGCTGATGGGCGAAGGGCTTCCCGGCTACGCCGAGATGGTCATGCGCGCGGCAATCACCACTGAGGCGGCCTGACCCTCAGCGGCACCCCACCGCCCCAGCATTAACGACCGCAATACACCTGCCCCAGCAGTCGTGCGACCCAGCGCGTTTCCGGCATCTGGGGTCGGCCAAAGCTGTCTTGCCCCTATTCACCCTTGTTCCACGCACCCGAGCCCGAGGAGCACCGTCATGCCCGAGAGCCAGTCCGGATGGACCGAGACCAAAACCGTGACCGAGGAGTTCCGGAAGACTGTCCAGTACCCGGACGGCCACTGGACAGTTGAAGAGGAATGTAGCGTCCGCACAGAGAGCTGTGGCGGCTCCTCCTCGACGAAGGCGGGGGGAAGCTAGCAGCCGCTTGCACTCGCCTTCAGAAGAAACCTGTCGAGCACCGGATACCTCGGCCGAGCCATATCGCTCCAGGTACCTCCTGCTGCGAGCGAATCAGCCACGCCCCGCCACGCCGAGTGGTTCACCTCACTGGCCAGCTGCTAGCGCAAGGGGGCTAACGCCTGCTCAATCTCGATGCGTTCATCCACGCGGGAAGCCTCGTCACTGGCCCAACCCGATCAGTGGCGCGACCAGCATGCCTCGTTGACGGGTGGTCAGCGTCAGCGTCGGTTGGATTCCGGGACTGACGTTGCCGTTCAGCTCGGGTGCGGTGGAGGACAGGCCAACAGGATCAGGGTGCTCAAACGGCAGATGCTCGGTCTCGACCTGCTGCGGAAGCGGGTCCTCCTGGCCGCATAACGGCCACCCCTGGGCGGTATCGCTCCGTCAGCACAGCAGTAAAAGTGATCCAGAACCAGAATTCAACCGACGCCGACACAGATCCCCGATCTCCGTGAGTTCCATCAGCCAGCTGCCTCAGCCTCGTAGTGCATCTGAGCTCGGTCAAGAATCTCGTCAGGGTCACGCCCATGGGCTCGAAGCCAATGGAGTACATCCGCGATCAGGTCGACCGCAGCCCCTTCTGCCACCGCAAGGCTGACCGGGCCCTTGGCCACAGGACCGATCACTGCTTCACATCGATAGAGGGTGAGCAGCGCCTCTGCCTTGGCCACCCGTGCTCCGCCGGCTGCGCTGTTCGCCGCGGTCAAGCCAGTGGCGATCTCGCACCACGTCGTCTTGCCGCTGTCCGTCGGGATCACACCCCACCGGTCGGTCATCGCGGTGACCAGCCCCAATCCGCGGCCCGACTCCGACGTGGCTGTGGCACTCAGGAGTACCGGCAGCACGCGGCCGTCGGGGTCGCGGACCTCGATGCGTAGATGCGTCCCGTTCATCGAAACCCCCAGGGTGGTCGGGGTTCCTCGTCCGACGTGGGTGATGACGTTGGCCACGAGTTCGCTGAGGCAGAGCTGCGCAGCGTCGATGAGGTTGTGAAGTCCCCAGGCCTCCAAGCGGAGGCGGGTGATCCGCCGGAGAGCGGAGACTTCCTCCGGCTCAGCGAGAAAGTGAAGCTCCCACGCCTTGCGTGGGACAACGTACTGACACATGTCCACGAGATTCGTTCCCTCCGCAGGGAGCGCGATAATCGCGCAATGTAATGGGCCCACCTCATAGAGTGGCAGTGGGAGTTCCAAAATGGAACTCTCAAACACCGTCGCTTGGCGTGCGGGCAGGCGCTCACGCCCCCGGCGTGCGCTCTCTTGTGTCGGCTACGCCCCGACATGCAGGCTCTTGGCGATCGATTGGGAGGGTTCTGAACCATGGCTGTTGGACCAACGACCCGGCGCCGCCAGCTCGGTGCCGACCTGCGCCGTCTCCGCGAACGCAAGGGGCTGACGCTGGAGGATGCCGGCGCGCTGGTGGGTATCTCCAAAGCCACCTTGAGCAGGTACGAGACGAAGGAGGGCACGGTCAAGTGGCCCGCCATCGACGCGCTGTGCCGTGCTTACGACGCGTCCGACGATGAGCGCCTGGCTCTCGTGGAGCTGGCCAAAGGCGCGAAGATTCAGGGCTGGTGGCGGTCGCTCGCCGATCCCATCCCGGAATCCATGAACCTCATGCTCACGCTGGAGGACGAGGTTGTTCGCGAGGACCACTACGCCTGCATGTACGTCCCGGGCCTTCTGCAGACACGCGCGTACGCGGAAGCGGTGCACCGCGCCTCCGAAATGCGGTGCACCGAGCACGAAGTGACGCACATGGTCGACATCCGTATGAAGCGTCAGGAACTGTTGCAGCGCGAAGATCCGCCCCACATCTGGGCCGTGATCGATGAGGCGGTCATCCGGCGGATGGTCGGTGGCCAGGACACCATGCGCGAGCAGCTCCGGGCTCTCCAAGAGAGGGCACGAACCGCTCAAGTGACCGTTCAGATCCTGCCGTTCGAGGCCGGCGCACACGCGGCCGCAGTGGGAAGCTTCGTCGTTCTGGGTGGGCCCACGGCAGCACTCGACGTCGTCTACGTGGACATCATCGGCGGCGGCTTGTTCATGGAGAAGCCGCCGGAGCTCGCGCGATATAGGTTGGCGTTCGAATACCTACGCGCGCAGGCGCTGGACATCACAGCTTCGGCGGCGTTTATCGAACGGGTCGGCAAGGAGCTGTGATGGAGAACCGCCAACACGCGGGAGGCAACGGCCCCTGGTTCAAGTCCTCGTACAGCGGGGGCAGCGGAACCGAGTGTGTGGAGGCGGCTTTCCGGAGCGGCGGTGCATCGGTCCGCGACTCCAAGGACCGGCGTGGGCCGATGCTCGACTTCTCCTCGGAAGCATGGCGAACATTCGTCAATGCGATCCGCAACGCCCACATCGTGTGATAACCCCCTTCGGGCGTGCCGGGGTGTGGAGTATTCGACAACTTGAAGTTGTCGAATACACCACACCCCGTCCGCAGTCCCCCGCCAGCCGCTGCCCCGTCCTACCTGACGTGCACCCTCACCCCGGCCGGCGCACCCGCGCGCAGGCCGCTGGCCAGGGCGGTCTTGAGGGTGTGCAGGAGTTGGTCCGGGTCGCGGCGGATGGTGGTTGGTGTGACGGTGACGACGCGCAGGCCGTGTCCCTCCATGCGCAGGCGACGCTCCTGGGTGTGTTGCCAAGCGTCGCGGAGGAAGTGGTGAGCCAGGGAGTCCACCTCCAGCACCACGCCCGCATCCGGCCAGTACGCGTCGGGCCGCGCGATGAACCGGCCGGTGGGGGTGCGCAGCTCGGGGTTCCACAGCGGGTCGGGGAGGTCGGAGCGGCGGATGAGGTCGCGGGCGTGGGCCTCGGCGACCGAAGCGACACCCGACGCCAGATCCTCCGCGGCGGTGGCCACCGTGGGGTTGGAGCCGAGCTGTGCTGCGGCCAGTTCCGCGAGGAGAGCGTCGGGCTGACAGATACCGCGTTGGACGGTCGAGGTGAGCAGCGCGCGCAGCGCGTCCGGGTCGCCCTCCCAGCGTGCGGCGGCGTCGGCAGCCGCGCGCGAAGCGCGGGTGCAAGGGATGCCCTCGACGCGCAGGGCAGCGGGCCAGCGCCTCGTACGCATGATGCGGACGTACCCGGTGTCGGTCAGCCGCCGGGCCCCCGGCACGAGGACCCGGACGAGTTCGGCGGGGTCCGGCAACCCGGCTCCGGCCCCGCCCCGGGCGAACGTTGCGGCGCGGGCCCTCAGTCGTAGTGCGGCGGTACCGGTGAGCAGGGCCGTGTCACCCGAGAGCAAGCGCGCGGGATACGTCTGGTCCGCCGCGTAAAGGACTGCGGCCAGCAGGAGTTGGTACGGGTCCGGGGCCCCGGAGTTGAGCAGGATCACGTGCGGCAGCAGTCGTCGCCAGGGGCCGCCGGCTCGGGTCCGCTTGGCGATGGTGGCCGATGGCATACCCGCGGCGATGAGCTGACTGCGGGTGGCCAGGCCACGTTGGTGGGCGCCGAGGCGGTCGACGGCGGTTCGGTCGTACGAGATCGGTGTGGGCACACGGGCGGGCTGCCCAGGCGAAACGGTCCGGCACTCGGATCTGAGCCGTTTTGGGACGTGAGCGTGACCAAGGTGTGGAGTATTCGCCGCCTTGAAGTTGTCGGGCACTCCACACCAGTCCGTGCAGAGCCACGGCGTCTCGGGCGTAGGGTCGGCTGGAGTTGTCCCAAACGTGCCGGTACAGGCATAGGTGGAGGTATGAGAGATGGCTGGGATACCGGCAGGCGTAGTGGCTGCGGGCGGGCTCATCGGTGGGTACGGCGCGGCTCGGTGGACCAAGAAGCGGCCGCTCGGGGCGGTTGCGTTGGGGGCTGCCGGGGTCGTGGCCGCGCGTGCTTGGAATCGGCAGGCGGGGGCCGGGACCGCTGCCGCGCTCACTGGGCTGTACGTGGCCGGCTTCGCCGGGTCGCATCCGTTGGCGAAGCGGCTCGGCGCTTGGCCGGCGGTGTTCGCGGTGGCGGGCGGGGTCGCGCTCGTGTCGTGGGTCGCGGTCGACCGGCGGGAGTCGGCCGCGGTCTGATGGGTTGGGGCTGGGGGCGGCCTCACGGTTGGGGCGGGCAGCCTCATTCCGTGTTGCGGGGTGAGCGAGCCTCGCGCGCTCCGGGGGCCGGGGGCCAGTCCCCCCGGTCCCCGCCCCCGGCCTCAGGCGGAAGCCGTCGTAAGAGTCGCCACTTCCACGTCCGTCAGCTTCAGCGCCGGTACGGCCAGCAGCGCCGGGAGTTGTTCGACTGTGCGGGCGCTCGCCATCGGGGCTACGACTGTCGGCTGGGCCGCGAGCCAGGCCAGGGCGACCGTCGCGACCTGGGCGCCGCGCGCGGTGGAGATCTCGTCCAGGGCCGCGAGGACCTTCTGGCCGCGGTCGGTGTCGAGGTGCTTCGCGGCGCCCTCGGCGCGGGCGCTGTCCACGGAGGCGCCCGGACGGTACTTGCCGGTGAGGAAGCCGGACGCGAGGCCGTAGTACGGGATGGCGGCCAGGCCGTGGCGGGCGGCGACGTCCGCGAGGTCGCCCTCGTAGGAGTCGCGCGAGACCAGGCTGTAGTGCGGCTGGACGGCGACGTACTTGGCGAGGCCCTCGCGCTCGGAGAAGGCGAGGGAGGCTTCGAGGCGCTCCGGGGTGATGTTGGAGGCGGCGATCTCGCGGACCTTGCCCGACTTCACCAGGTCGTCCAGCGCCGTGATGATCTCCTCGACGGGGACCGACGGGTCGTCATAGTGCGTGTAGTACAGGTCGATGTAGTCGGTCTGCAGGCGGCGCAGCGACTCCTCGGCGGCCGACTTGACGGTCGGGGCGGCCAGCCCCTTGTAGTCGGGGTGCGCGCCCGCCTTCGTCGCGACGACGACGCCGGCCCGGTTGCCGCGGGACGCCAGCCAGTTGCCGATGACGGTCTCGGACTCACCGCCGGAGTTGCCCTGCACCCAGGCCGAGTAGACGTCTGCGGTGTCTATGAAATTGCCGCCGCCTGCGGTGAAGGCGTCGAGGACGTCAAAGGACTGCGCCTCATCAGCCGTCCAGCCGAAGACATTGCCTCCGAGCGTGAACGGGAATACGTCGAGGTTGCCGATCTTTTTCGTGTTGCCGATCTCTTTCGTCGTGTCAGTCATGGGTTTTTCCAACGCGCGGTTCGTGGCTTTTATTCCATATGGTGACCAACGGAGTTGGGCGTAGCGCGGTGGGAGGGGCGTGGCGGGAGGGGCGCGAGGCGTGGAAGCGGGGGGCGCGCAGATCCCGGCCCGCGCCCCCCGCGCTCGCGCCCTACGGCTGAAGCCCGCCCTACGACCGCGAAGCCCGCCCCACGACCGCGAAGCCCGCCCTACGGCTGAAGCCCGCGCTCCCGCAGCCAGCCCATCGGGTCGATCGGGCTGCCGCCCGGCCGTACCTCAAGGTGCAGGTGCGGGCCGGTGACGTTGCCGGTCGCGCCGACCCGGGCGATCACGTCGCCCGTGTTCACCTGGCCCGACGTCTTCACCATCGATGAGAGATGGCAGTACCAGAGCTCGGTGCCGTCATCCAGTTGCAGCACGATGCGGTAGCCGTACGAGCCGGCCCACCCGGCCGACTTGATGGTGCCGCTGTGCAGCGCCTTGGCGGGGGTGCCCGTCGGGGCGGCGAAGTCCTGGCCGGTGTGGTTCGCGGACCACAGGTCGCCAGCCTGGCCGAAGCTCGACGTCAACGTGTAGGAGGCGACCGGCAGGACGAAGCTCTTGGCCAGTTGGGCGCGGCGCTCGGCCTCGGCCTTCTTCTCCGCGGCGGCTTCCGCCTTGCGCTTGGCCTCGGCCTTCTCGGCCTTCGCCTTGGCCTCGGCGTCCGACTTCGTCTTCGACGCCTGGCCCGCGGCCTGCTCGGCGGCGCTGCGCGAGGAGGCGTCGAGCGACGCCTGGTCCGCCGCGGCCTGCTGCTGGTCGGCCTGCTGGAGGATGCGGGCGCGCAGGGCCTCGCCGGCGTCCGCGCCCTTGTCGGCCTCGGCGTCGGTGAGCCCGGCCTGGGTGAGCGGCGCCGCGGCTGTCGCCAGCTCGGCGGCGCTCACGTCCGTGTCGGAGCCGTCGGATATCAAGTCGCCGATGCCCGGCAGCGACTTCGCGTCCGGGAGGCTGTCGGCGACGGTCGAGAGGTCAGGCATGGAGATCGGTACCCGCGGCTTGTCCTTCGCGGTGGCCATGCCGCCCGCGCCGACCGCCGCGATCACGCCGACGCCGAGAACGGCGCCGCTGCGCGCCATACCGCCACCGCGCTGCTTGGCGACGCGGTGCCTGCCACGCACCGGGGCGATGGACTCTTCGGTGGGATTCCACTCGCCCAGGGGCTGATCGCCGTACCCGAGGCCGGGCTCCGCGGGGGAGCCGTAGGGGCCGAACGGGTTGTACGTAGCCTCGGGGGCAGGCTTGTTGGACGCCACGAGGGCGCTCTCCTTTCCTTCCTTCTCGCCTACCGGGTTAGCTGACGGGTTCGGAGTAGGAAGGTCTCCTACGGGTCAGGTTCGACCCGATTCACCCCAAAGATTGGTTCCCCGGTTCCCTGGGCGGTGCGGTACTGCTGTGGTGCGGGATTCGGCGACTGCGCGCGGTGCCGTCTCTAGTGGCGGCTGTTACGACCGCGCTGCGTTATCGAACGTTAATAGACAGGGAGGCGGGAGTCCAAGCCTTCACCGGAAACTGTCCCGCCTTTGACAAGGACCAAGTGGGGCATGAGGTAGCGGATAGGGGCGAGTTGACCTCATGAGGGAAACCGCTCGACGCTGATCGTGTGTCAGTCGTTATACGGAGGCGCGTCCGCCGGTTACGGAACGTAGGCGCGAATTCACGCGGCCGGAACGGAGCTCGTCCCCGGCCCCGACGGCACAGCTCGTACCCGCTCCGCACCCGGTTCCCAACCGGTCCACACGCGGCGCCGCCCCGGCCTCCGCAGCGCGAGCAGCGCCATGTCATCCGTCGACGCGCCGCCCGTGTGCAGCGCCACATCGGCCACCACCCCGTCCAGCAGCTCGTCCGGCCCCGGGAAGGTCCGCCCGCGCAGCCGCTCCAGCGGGTCGTAGAAGACGCCCCCGCCGTCCCGCGCCTCGGTGACCCCGTCGGTGAAGAGCAGCAGTGTGGCCCCCTCGGGGAACTCCAGCTCGTCCGCCCGGTCCGGCCAGACGCCCAGGTCCGCCATGCCCAGCGGGAGGGCGTGCGCGGACGGCTCCGCGCCCCGCACCGAGCCGTCCGCGAGCAGCAGCAGCGGCGCCGGATGGCCCCGGTTGAGCACCCGCAAGACGCCCGGCCCCTCCGCACCGTTCGGGATCTCGGCCAGTACGGCGGTGGTGAAGCCCTCGAACTGGTCCAGCCCCTCCCGCCGCCCGCCCTCCCGGCGCAGCGCGCGCTCCAGCCGCCCCGCGAGCGCCTCCAGGTCCGGCTCCTGCTCCGCCGCCTCCCGGAACGCCCCGATGACGATCGCCACCGCCTCCACGGCCTCCAGGCCCTTGCCCCGTACGTCGCCCACGATCAGCCGTACGCCGAACGGGGTGGCCTGCACCGCGTAGAGGTCGCCGCCGATCCTGGCGTCCACCTGCGCCGCCTCATAGCGCGCCGCCACGGCCAGCCCGCTGATACGGGCCGGGGGCGTCGGCAGTACGGCCCGCTGCGCGGCCTCGGCGATCGTACGGACCGACTCCAGCCGCCGGCCGCTGCGCCGGACCAGCCGGTTGATGACGATGGCCAGCCCGGCCACCGTCACCACGGTGGCCAGCTCGGTCAGCGACTCGGTGTGGTCGGTGAGACCGCGGGCGAAGAGCAGCAGGAAGGTGGCGACGACCGCCGCGACGCCGGTCGTCAGGGTGGCGCGCAGCGAGCACAGCGGGGCGGCCACCAGCGGGGCGGCCGAGAAGAAGGGCGAGGCCGTGTAGTTCATCGGCGTCGCCACGTCGAAGACCGTGCCGCCGATGATGAGCAGGGCGGGCAGCCAGTGGGCGACCCAGCGCGGCGGACCGTCGGCGCGCAGGACCGACCGTGCGCCGCCGCGCTCCCGGTGCGCCCCTCCTCGCTTCCCCACCTGAGTCTCCTGACCCCTCCGCCCGCGGTCGCGGTCGATTCCGCGGCTGCCGGCGCCGCACTGCTTCTCAGGCTGGCCGGTATGCGGTGGGCGCGGCCAGTCGGCTTGTGCCATGCGGGTGAATCCCGCCCCCGGCGCAGGCCTCCGGCCCCCCCGGCACAGCGAAAGACCCCAGCCCGCCCGAAGGCGACCTGGGGTCTTCCCATGCTGTTCCGCTGTGCTGCTCTCTTCCGCTGTCCGGCCGCTCCAGCGACCCGCCGCCCTACCGGACCCGGTCAGAACCGGACCTGATCAGCAGCGAGCCACCCGCGATCGGATCAGGCAGCCGAGGCCCGACGACCGCCGGAGCCGCCGTTGGCGCTGCGGCCCGACGGGTTGCCACCGCGGCCGGACGAGTTGCCGCCACGACCGCTGGAGGCGCCCCCGGTACGGCCCGCGGACGGGGCGCCGGTACCGGCGGCGCCACGCGGACGGCTGCGACGGGCACGGCCGGTGCCCGCACCGGGACCCGCGCCACGGGGGCGAACGGGCTCGGCCGGAGCCGCGATGATGATCGGGACGCCGCTCGGCGTACGCGCGCCGGTGATCCGGGTCAGTTCCTCGTCGCCGGAGCGCACCTGCGCGGTGTTCGGGCTGATGCCCGCGATGGTCATCATGCGGGCCATCTCGCGACGCTGGTTGGGCATCACGAGGGTGACGACGCTGCCGGACTCGCCGGCACGAGCGGTACGGCCGCCGCGGTGCAGGTAGTCCTTGTGGTCGGTCGGCGGGTCGACGTTCACGACGAGGTCGAGGTTGTCGATGTGGATGCCGCGCGCCGCGACGTTCGTCGCGATGAGCGCGGTGACGTGCCCGCTCTTGAACTGGTCGAGCGTGCGGTTGCGCTGCGGCTGGCTCTTGCCGCCGTGCAGCGCGGACGCCCGCACGCCGCTGGCCAGCAGGTGCTTGGCGAGACGGTCGGCGCCGCGCTTGGTGTCGACGAACATGATCACGCGACCCTCACGGGCGGCGATGTGCGTCGTGGCGTCGCGCTTGTCGGCGTCCGTGACGTGCAGCACGTGGTGCTCCATCGTGCTGACCGCGTTGGCCGACGGGTCCACCGAGTGGGTGACCGGGTCGTTCAGGAAGCGCTTGACGAGGCGGTCCACGTTGCGGTCCAGCGTCGCGGAGAACAGCATGCACTGCCCGCCCTGGACGACCTGGTCCAGCAACTTGGTGACCTGCGGCAGGAAGCCCATGTCGGCCATCTGGTCGGCCTCGTCGAGCACCGTGATGGAGACGTGGTCGAGCTTGGCGTCACCGCGGTTGATGAGGTCGGCGAGGCGGCCGGGAGTGGCCACCACGACCTCGGAGCCGCGCTGCAGCTGGTTGGCCTGCCGGGAGATCGACATGCCGCCCACGACCGTGGTCATCCGCAGGTTGACCGCGGTGGCGTACGGGGTGAGGGCGTCGGTGACCTGCTGGGCCAGCTCACGGGTCGGGACGAGCACCAGCGCCAGCGGGCGCTTCGACTCGGCGCGCTTGCCGGCGGTACGGGCCAGCAGCGCGAGGCCGAAGGCCAGCGTCTTGCCGGAGCCGGTACGGCCGCGGCCGAGGACGTCACGGCCGAAGATCGCGTTGGGCAGCGTCGCGGCCTGGATCGGGAACGGCTCCGTCAGACCCTCGCGGGTCAGCGTCGCCAGCAGCCCGGCGGGCATGTTCAGGTCGGCGAAGGCCTCCACCGGCGGGAGCGCCGGGGTGCTGCTGACCGGCATCGCGAACTCTGCGGCCGGAGCCGCGGTCGCCTGGCGGCGCGGAGCGGAGGACGACTGGGTGCGGGGGCGGCCACCGCCACCGCCGCCATTGCCGCCGCCGCCATTGCCGCCGCCGGAGCGACCGCCGGACGGGCGGCCTCCGCCGGAGCTGCCGGAGCCGCTCGACGAGCCGGCGCGGCTGCCGAACGGGCGGTTGTTGGCATAGCCGGAACCGGCGGAACCAGAAGTGGGGGTACGGGGGGTACGGGCAGCGCGAGTCATACGCGAGGTCCTTCCTCAAAGGGGTGGCACGCTTCGAGGAAGACCTGGCGACGCAAGGTCGCGAAGAGGTCACAAGAACGAGCCGGGATGAAGCGGGGCCGAAGCGGGGCGAGAAATCCACGGCGCGCTTCGGATGGCCTGCCGGCGAACCGACGGCGGTACAAAAGGTGGAACGGTGATACCGGTGCAGCGAATGCATCCGGACCCTGGAAACGCGAGGCCTTGCGCCCGTCGCTTCGAAGGCAGCAACAGGGGCCCGCACCCTGCGGTGCGGGCCCCTGCCAGGTGCTCTAAACGTCAGGCGGGAACGATGTTCTCGGCCTGCGGGCCCTTCTGGCCCTGCGTGACGTCGAAGGAGACCTTCTGGCCTTCCTGGAGCTCGCGGAAGCCCGAGGTGGCGATGTTCGAGTAGTGAGCGAAGACGTCAGCGCCGCCGCCGTCCTGCTCAATGAAGCCGAAACCCTTTTCGGCGTTGAACCACTTTACGGTGCCAGTAGCCATATGTCTGTCTCCTTATGGGGGCAGGTATCGAAACCCGCACTTTACGGGCCTCGGTTCGCTGCTGCGCTCAAACTTCTGAGCGATTGGGCCCCACACCGGAAACATCCCGGCTAAAAACAAAGTGCGCCTACGGAAACACTACCGTTAGGCGCACATAAAGTTCATGGGTACCAAAACTGCAACGCAGTCACTCTAGCACAGGATCTTCGCAACAGCGTGTTAGGTGGATCACCGCGCGAACAGACGCGCCCCATCCGGACGAATCCGAATGGGGCGCGTACACACAGGCCGCCGGCGGCGAGACCAGACGGCCCGTGGGTGGGTCATCAGGGAATCGAACCCTGAACCAACGGGTGACTACCCGCCGCTCTGCCAATGAGCTATGGCCCTCGGGAGCAGTCTAGCCTCCCGCCGGAGCGCCCTTCACCGCCGACGCCGCGGCACGGGTGCGGGACCGGGCCGGGACCGGGCCGGAGCGCGGATTCCGCCGCGCCCCGGCCACCCCGTACGGCGGCCCGCAGACAGCCGCCGCCCTACAACCCGCCGCCCTACATGCCTCTCACCGTCACGCCCACCCGCTCCTGCTCCTCCTCGCGGTAGAGCAGGACCGTGCCCGCGCACAGGGCGCTGACGACGGCGAACGCCACCCCCACCAGCCCCGGCCAGCTGACGACCTCGCCCAGGACGCTGCGCAGCGGGTCGATGAGGCCGACCCGGGACATGGCGTGCAGGCCCATGACCCCGATGGCCGTGGCGGCGCTCGCGGCCCAGAGCAGGGCCGTGTCCCGTGCCGCCAGCCGGAAGGCCAGCAGCAGGCAGAGGCCGGTGATCGCCAGGGAGACCACGTCGGCCGGCCGGCCGGCGCCGACGTGCGGCAGGCTCACCGGCAGGTGGCTCAGGCCGGTGACGGCCAGTGCCGCCGCCGCGGGCCAGCGCAGGCCGGACCACAGCGGCTCGCCCACGGCGTGTTCGGGCTGTTCGGCCGGGTGGCCGACGGCCCGCTGCGGCTCGGTCCGCTCCTCGGCCCGCTCCTCGGCCCGGTCGTCGGCCCGGTCGTCGACGCGGGTGGGGGCCGCCCGGGCGAAGACGCGCTCCGCGAAGGCCACGCCCGCCAGCGACTGGGCCGGGGCCTGCACGTGGCCGTGCTGCCAGTCCGCCGGGGCGTCGGGCTCGTACGTCGGACGCGCACGCGCGACCGCCCCCCGGTCGGCTGTTCCGCGGGGGGCGGCCATCGGGGGTACCCGCCCCTGGGAAGCGGCGTCGGCTCCGGCGGCGAGGTGGTCGGCGCCGACGAGGTCGGCGTCGGCGCGGCTGAAGCCGCTGGAGTCCGTCTGGCCGTCCCGGAGTCCGGCCGGCGGGCTGTCGTCGTCCGGCCGGCCCAGCAGGCCCATCAGCTGCACGACTTCTTCGACCGACCTGCCGACAGCCGCCGCGCGCAGCGCCTCGTCGCCCGATTCGGGCGCGTGCGGATGCTCGTTGAGCAGGGCGATCAGTTGCTTGACTTCACTCACGGGACGGACGACGGCCGCCACCCGCAGCGCCTCGTCACCGGGGTTGGGGAAATCCCCGGTGCGCTTGAGCAGGTCCACGAGGGCGGCGACTTCCCCCAGGGGACGGTTGGTTGCCGCGGTCCACAGCAGGGTGCGGACGGACGCCGCCTCCGATACCGCGAGCGGGACGACTGGGCCGGGACCGGACATAGGCAGGTCAGCCTCGCCGGTGACACGAAGAGCTGGCTCGGGGGACATGGCGACTCCACTGAACGAGGGAAGAGTGCCGCACGCGAGAGGCGATGACACTTAGCGATCGATTGGACACGCTGCGTCCAGCCAAGTCCCGCGTGCTCGTCCGCGCCATCCGGGACGGGCCATCCGGGGGAGGCGCGCCTCGTCCCCGGAACAAGCCGGGCGTACGCCCCACGCCTCAGGGGTCGGTACCGCGCGCCGGGGACAACGGCCCCGCGGGGGTGTCGCGCACGGCGCGTGCCCCGATCGGAGGCGGTGCCGGAAGACCGGCGCCGCCTCCCCGTCCGTCACGGTGGGTCATCAGGGGCTCGAACCCTGAACCAATGGATTAAAAGTCCACTGCTCTGCCGATTGAGCTAATGACCCGCCCCCGCAGCATAGCCGGGTCACCCGCCCGGCCCCGAGCCGATATCCCCCGAGACGGCCCTTCGGGGTCGATCGTCCGTCAGGAACCGGACGTTACGGGAGGGTTCGCCGGGGCGCGTACGGGGCCGTACGCGCCCGTACGCGCCCCGCGACGGAACTCCGCACCACAGGCGGAACGCAGCCCTGGAACGCAGCAGGGCCCGTACGACACGAGGTGTCGTACGGGCCCTGCTCAATGCCGAGCGGCTCAATGCCGAGCGGTACGGCGGTCAGGCGGCCGGGCCGCCGGGCCGCCCTCACGCCGGATCACTGGATCAGCGGTTCCAGCGCGGCTTGTCGTCACGACGGCCGAAGGAGCCGGTGCTCGTGCCGGTGCCGGTGCTGCGGTCGTCGCGGCGGCCGGCCGGACGGTCGGCGCCTGCGCGGGAGGCACCACCGGTCGAGGGACGGTCGTCACGACGGTCGCGGTTGACCGGGCGGTCGCCGCCGCCGGAGCGGTAGCCACCGGAGGCCGGACGGTCGCCGCCGGAGCGGAAGCCGCCGGAGGAGGCCGGACGGTCGCTGCGGCCGGCCGGACGGCCGGCACCCGAGGAGGGGCGGTCGTCACGGTTGAACGACGGACGGCTGCCGCCGGAGGACGGACGGTCGTCGCGGTTGAACGAGCGGCCACCACCCGAGGACGGACGGTCGTCGCGGTTGAAGGAACGGCCGCCACCGGACGAGGGGCGGTCGTCGCGGTTGAACGAACGGCCACCGCCCGAGGAGGAGCGGTCGTCGCGACGGAAGCCGCCACCACCCGAGGACGGACGGCCACCGGAGGAGCGGTCGTCACGGTTGAAGGAGCGGCCACCACCCGAGGAGCGGTCGTCGCGGTTGAAGTTGCCACGGTCGTCACGACGCTCAGGAGCGGCCTGTGCGGGCACCGCGGCGGCTTCGGCGGCGAGCTCGGCCGCGTCGGCGGCGGCCTTCTCGGCGATCGCCTCGTCCGGGTCCTCGCCACGCTCACGGGCGGAGCGCCCGGTGAGGCGGTTCGCCTCCTCGCGCAGCTCGGTCGCCCGACGCTGGAGCTGCTCCAGCTGCTTGTTCAGGTCCTTCAGCTCGCGCTCGGCCTGCTTGGCCGAGTTGGAGGCCGACTCGGCCTGCACGTCGGTGAGCGAGCGGGCGCCGGTGATGGCGGCCACGTCCTCGTCGAACGCGCCGGCTCCGCCGATGATGTGGCGCGAGGCGTCGACGCCCGCGTCCTCCATCAGCCGGAAGATGGTCTTGCGCTGGTGCGGCAGGGCCAGTGAGACGACCACGCCGCTCTTGCCGGCACGGGCGGTACGGCCCGAGCGGTGCAGGTAGTCCTTGTGGTCGCCGGCCGGGTCCACGTTCAGGACCAGGTCGATGCCGTCCACGTGGATACCGCGCGCGGCGACGTCGGTGGCGACCAGGACGTTGACCCGGCTGCCCTTGAAGTCCTCCAGCACCCGGGTACGGGCGCCCTGCGTCATACCGCCGTGCAGCGCGTCGGCCTGCACGCCGGAGTCGACGAGCTGCTCCGCGATGCGGTCGGCGCCCATCTGGGTGCGCACGAAGATGATCGTGCGGCCCTTGCGGGCGGCGATGGCGGCCGTGACCGGCGCCTTGTCCTTCGGCTTCACGACGAGGACGTGGTGGGTCATGGTCGTGACCGCGCCCTGGGCCGCGTCGACCTCGTGCGTGACCGGGTTCTGCAGGTAGCGCTTGACCAGGGTGCCGATCTCGTTCTCCATGGTGGCGGAGAACAGCATCCGCTGGCCGCCCGCCGGCACCAGGTCGAGGATCTCGGTGACCTCGGGCAGGAAGCCCATGTCGGACATCTGGTCGGCCTCATCGAGGACCGCGATCTCGACCTTGTCGAGGTACGCGGCGCCGCGGTTGATGATGTCGCGCAGTCGGCCCGGGGTGGCGACCAGGATGTCGACGCCGCGCTCCAGCGCGTACATCTGGTTCGACATCGAGGTGCCGCCGCAGACGACCTTCATCTTGAGACCGAGCACATCGCCGTACGGCTGAAGCGCGTCGGCGACCTGCATCGCGAGCTCGCGGGTCGGGGTGAGGATCAGGCCGCGGGGGCGCTTCTTCTCGGTGTGACCGCCGCTCAGCTGCGTCAGCAGCGGCAGGCCGAAGGAGAGCGTCTTACCGGAGCCGGTACGTCCGCGGCCGAGGATGTCCTTGCCGGCCAGGGCGTCCGGGATGGTCGCGGCCTGGATCGGGAACGGCGAGGTGACGCCGTTCTGGGCCATCTTGCGGACGACGGAGTCGGGCAGACCGAGCTGGGTGAAGGTGAGCTTCGGGTTGCCGTCCTCGTCGAGGTCGTCGTCGGCGTCGTCAGCTTCGGCGTCAGCGGCGATGTCGTCGGCGTCGTCGGCGTCGTCGGCGTCGTCAGCGACGGGGGTCTCGACGGCGGGGGCCTTGACGGCGGCGGGGGTCTCTACGACCTCTGCGGCCTTGGCCTCCGCGGCGTCGGCGGCCTTGGCGTTCTCGATGATGTCGGCGATCTTGACCTTCTCAACGATCTTGACCGGCTCGACGATCTCGGGGACGACGACGATCTCGGCGACGACGGGGGCGTCGGTGATGTCGGCGGGCTTCACGACATCGGCGATGTCGGTGACCTCGACGACGTCAGTGGCCTCGACGACCGCGACGGTCTCGGTTACTTCGGCGAGCGAGACGCCGGCGGCGACGGCTGCGGCCGTCTCGTTGGCGTCTTCGTTCTCGGGCATGACTGTGTTGTCAGTTGTAGAAATGGACATGCGAAATGCGAAACCTCTCGGAGTTTCGGCACGCGCCCAAACTCCGTGTAGTTCGCAAACGACCGCCTCTATGCGGTCTGCCACGGCAAGGTAGGAACGCGCCACGCGGCGCTCTTCGGATCGGCGCCGGGCAAATGGGATCAAACGATCTACTACCTTACTCACACACTCCCCGTACTGGCAAATCTCCTCCCTGAGGCACCTCCGCGACACCCCTCGAAGCCCCTCCCAGGAGCGGACTCGAGGCTCTCCCGGCCCCCGGAATGCCCACCGGCCCCGCGCCTTCGGTCCCGCTCAGTTCCCCGGCCCCGCCTGCGCCGAGGCGACCGGCTCCCGCGGCGACTCCGACGGGCCGGGGGGCGACGGGGAGGGCGGCTCCGGCGTGCTGGGCCGCGGGCTCGGGCTGCTCGGGCGGGGCGGTGTGGGACGCGAGGTCGGGCGCTCGGGCGGCCGGGAGCGCGTGGCCGTCGCTCGCGGCGGTTCGGGGCGGTTCGGACGCCCCGCCTGCCTGCCCGGCTTCGCGTCGGACGAGGACGCCGACGACGACTTCGAGCCGCCCGTCTTCTTCTCGTGCGGCGCTTTGCCGTTCGTCCGCACCTTCCCGGGCGCGCCCGTGCCGGTGCCGGCCGTGGTGTCCGCGCCGCCCTTCCCGGGACCGCCGCCGCCCGGCTCGGCCGTGCCGCCCCGGTGCTTCGCCGCGCCGGACGGCTTCGGCGTCCCGGGGTCACTCACACTCATACAGCCGCTCAGCACGGCGGCGACCGCGAAAGCTGCGGCCACACGGACAGGGGTTCGAGCGGGAAACGGGCGCACGGACGGGCACCTCCGGGGCGCTGGGGACTGGCTCCCTGCCCAACTCCGCACAGGCGGCGCAGGACACGCCCGGCACGCGCCGCGCAGCCGGATCTCCGGCTGTCCGTTCGTGATTCCCGTCACGCCCGATCGCCCGGCGCGGAACGGCCCTCGGCGCGGCAGATCCGCAGCGCAGCAGATCCGCAGCGCGCCGGCGCCTCAGCGCAGCAAGCCCTCGGCCAGCGTCGCGCCCAGGAACACCGAGCCGAGCCCGACCAGCAGCGAGGCGACGACGTTCGCCGCGGCCAGGAACTTCCAGCCGCGCTCGGCGAGCCGCAGCGTCTCGTACGAGAAGGTCGAATAGGTCGTCAGCGCTCCGCACAGCCCGGTTCCGAGCAGCAGTTGCAGCTGCGAGGAGGCCGCGCCGACCGTCACCGCCCCGGTCAGCGTCCCCAGCACGAGGCTGCCCGCCGTGTTGACGACGAACGTTCCCCACGGGAACACCGAGTCGTGCCGGGCCTGCACCGCACGGTCCGTCAGGTAGCGCAGCGGAGCCCCGGCCGCGGCCCCCGCGACCACCAGCAGCCAGCTCACCCGACCCCCTCCCGTGCTCGCCCGGCCGCCGCCCCGGCCCCGCCCTGGCGGCGGCTCACGGCGGCCCGGGTCAGCGCCGCCGCCGCCCACACCGCGCCGAGCGCGACGACCAGCGTGCCCGCCAGGTACGCCACGGCGGTCAGCGCGCCGCCCGCCTCCTCGCGCGCCAGCAGCTTCGAGATGTCCACGGCGTACGTCGAGAAGGTGGTGAAGCCGCCCAGCACGCCGGTGCCCAGGAACGGCCGGACCAGCGGATGCGCCGAGCCCCGCTCGCTGACCAGCACCATCAGCACCCCGATCAGCGCGCAGCCGGCCACATTGACGCCGAAGGTGCCCCACGGGAACGCGCCGCCCCGCACCGGCCAGGCCAGCGAGACGCCGTAGCGCGCGGACGCCCCCAGCGCGCCGCCCGCCGCGATCACGGCGAGCACCCGCCACAGGCCGCGTCCCGCGGTCTCCGCGCGCTGGGCGCCGATGTGCAGGTCGACGTCCGGGTCGATCACCAGGCCGGCGTCGGGCAGGGGGCGGCTGCCGTCCGGCACGGGCGGGTTGCCGGGGACCGGCGCGCCGTGCCCGCCGTGCGGCACTGGTCCGTCGGCCGGCACCGGCCCGTCGGCCGGCTGCCCGCTCGCCGCCCGCCCGTTGCCGGTGTCCGGCCCGCCGTCCGGCCCGCCGCCCCGCCGGGTCATCCGTAGCCCAGGGCGTGCAGCCGTTCGTCGTCGATCCCGAAGTGGTGCGCGATCTCGTGAACGACCGTCACCTCGGTCTCGGCGACGACCTCCTCGCGGTCCTCGCACATGCGCAGGGTGGGACCTCGGTAGATCGTGATCCGGTCCGGCAGCACCCCGGCGTACCACTCCCCCCGGTCGGTCAGCGGCGTCCCCTCGTACAACCCGAGCAGTTGGGGGTCCTCCGGCCCCGGCTCGTCCTCCACGAACACCGCGACGTTGTCCATCAGCCGCGTCAACTCCGGCGGAATCCGGTCCAACGCCTCGGCCACCAGTTCCTCGAACTCCTCGCGCGTCATCTCCAGCACCCGCCCATTGTCGGCCAAGAGCGCCGCCCGCGCCGGGAAGGGACCGGGAGCCCCCTCCGGGAGGGCCTGGGAGGGCCCGCCGGGAGGGGCGCGGCCGTACAGCCGACCGGCTCGCCCACCGCTTAGCCGGACCGCCGCGCGGGCATACCGCAGCAATGGCCCGCGAACCATCCCGTTCCATCAGCGCGCCGGCCGCCGGCGCACTGCGCCGCTACCGCGCGTTCGTCCACGCGGCCGACTCCGCGCCGACCTCCGCGCTCACCCACACCCCCCACCCGTACGCCCGTGCGGCCGGCCTGGTCGCGGTCGTGCTGCTCGGCGCCTGGCTCGGGCTGCTGATCGTCGGCAGCGTCCGCGCGCCCGTCGGGCCGATGGACACCCGGATGACGCTGCGGCCGTCCTTCTCCGGCGGCACGAAGGTCAATGTCTCGCCGCTCGGCGCGCTGGAGCTGAACAGCCATCACGCGCCGATCCGGCTCGACGTCGACGTCGACCGGCTCGACCCGATACGGGCCCAGGCGCTGGTGAAGCACCCCGGAGCGGATCAGCGGCCTGCAGGACGAGGTCGTGCACGATGTGGCCGGCGGCACCCTGGACCTCGCGGTCCGGTCCTGCGTCGCCGTGGTGTCCGGGGCGACCGCGCTGGGCCTGGCCGTCTACCGCCGCCCGCGACGGGCGCTCGCGGCCGGCGGCCTGGCGCTGGCGCTGCTCGCCGCGTCCGGCGCGAGCGCGTACGCGACCTGGAACCCGAAGTCCGTGCTGGAGCCGAAGTTCTCCGGGCTGCTGAGCAGCGCGCCGAGCGTCGTCGGCAACGCCCGCAGCATCGTCAGCGACTTCGATGTCTACCAGCGGGAGCTGGCCCGGCTGGTCACCAATGTGACCAAGCTCTACGACGCGACCTCGACGCTGCCCACGTACGAGCCCGACCCGACCACCACGCGGGTGCTGCACGTCTCCGACATCCATCTGAACCCGGCCGCCTGGAAGATCATCCAGTCGCTCGTGAAGCAGTACGAGATCGACGTGATCGTCGACACCGGCGACACCATGGACCACGGCACCGCGCCGGAGAACGGCTTCACCGAGGCCATCCCCTCGCTCGGGGCGCCCTACGTCTGGGTGCGGGGCAACCACGACTCCATCGACACCCAGGAGTCGATGGCCAAGCGCAAGGGCGTCCGGGTGCTGGACGACGGCAAAGCGGTGAACGTCGCCGGGCTGCGCATCGCGGGCGTCGGCGACCCCCAGTTCACCCCGGACCGGTCCATCGAGGCGTCCGGCGACCCGGCCGAGCGCGTCGCGGGCCGCGAACTCGCCGCGGCGATCAAGGCGCAGCGGGCGGCGGGTACGCCGGTGGACATCGCCATCGCGCACAACCCGGTGGCGGCCCGCGAGACGGACGGCACGGTGCCGCTCGCGCTGACCGGCCACACCCACGTGCAGAAGGCGGAGGTGCTCGAACACGGCACCCGGTTGATGACGGAGGGCTCCACGGGCGGCGGCGGGCTGCGCGCGGTCGAGGGCGCCGGTCCCGCGCCGGTGCAGGCCTCGATCCTCTATCTGGACCGGGACACCCGGCGGATCCAGGCCTGGGACGAGATCACGCTGGGCGGGCTCGGGCTCTCCACGGCCGAGGTCAGCCGCCATCTGCCCAAGGAGAACCGGCCGGGGGCGTCGCCTTCGGACAGCCCGGGGAGCGCCGGGAGCTCTGGGAGTACGTCCCCGCAGTCCTGACCGCAGCCCTGATCGCAGCCCTGATCGGGGAGCCGGCCAGGGGGTCGGGTCAACCGTTTTGGCGAACCCTCCTTCCATCCCATATGCTTCTCACGTCCCCGACGGCGTCGAGACAACGCCACCGGCGGGCCATCAGCCCTCATCGTCTAGTGGCCCAGGACGCCGCCCTTTCAAGGCGGTAGCACGGGTTCGAATCCCGTTGGGGGTACGCAAGAAACGTGTGCGAGACTTGTGCTCGCACATTGCAAGGTCCTGTGGAGCAGCTTGGAGTGCTCGCCACCCTGTCAAGGTGGAGGCCGCGGGTTCAAATCCCGTCAGGACCGCTGCGGCTGGGTAGCTCAGTTGGTACGAGCGACCGCCTGAAAAGCGGTAGGTCGCCGGTTCGACCCCGGCCCCAGCCACCGCACGAGAGAAGCCCCCTCCTTCGGGAGTGGGGCTTCTTTCGTCTGTCCGGGTTGATCGCGGGGCCGGGCTGATCGGGTGTCCGGCTGCTCGCCCGGCGCGGGCCGCTACGCGTGCGCCGGCTCCTTCTCCCGGCCGCCCGGGTGCCGGTGCCGCCAGATCCAGAAGACCGCGCACGATACGAGCGCCCAGCCGGCCAGCACCAGGAACGGTGCGGCGGTCTGGTGCCCGCCGAAGTAGACCGCCGTGTGCTGGGCGTTGATCGAGGCCCCCGGCGGCAGCCAGCGGCCGATGTGCCCGAGCACGGACGGGAGCAGCGGCCAGGAGACCGCGCCGCCCGACGACGGGTTGCCGAGCAGCACCATCAGGCCCCACGTCGGGATCATCGCCCAGCGCCCCATCAGGGTGTTGAACATCGTGAAGACCATGCCGGACGTGAACAGCGTCAGCGCCAGGATGCTCCAGGACTCGGTGAACGGCAGATCCAGCGCGCCCAGCAGCCAGTCCGCCACCGCCGCGATGGTGAAGCCGCCGAGCAGCGCGTAACCGGCCGTGAAGGCGATCCGCTCCGCCGGGTTCAGGCCGCGCGCGTGCACGCTCAGCTGGATCGCCCCCACGAAGCCGATGATCACGGCGGCCAGCGAGATGTAGAACAGCGCCAGCCCGCGCGGATCGCCCTTCTGGAGCGGCTTCACGTCCTTGATCGTGACCGGCACGCCCACCTGCTCGCCCACCTTGGGCGCGGCTTCGGCCAGCAGCTGCGCGACCGACGCGCCCGCCGCCCCCGACAGGTCCATCGCGACGCCGCCGCCCTCACGCACCCGCAGCACCGCGAAGACCCGCTGCTCCTCGACGGCCTGGCGCGCCTTCGCGTACAAGCCGTAGTCGTGGAGTTCTAGGGAGGTGTCGAGCGCCTTCTCCATGCCCTCGATGAAGAGCGCCTCGCGGCTGTGCGCGCCCTTCTCGATGCCGACGACCGCCGTCGGGATGTGCCGCGGGGTCGGGTCGGCCATGGCGTACGTGTACGAACCGGCGAAGAGGCCGGCCGCCGCCGCGAGGATGAACATCAGCACGGTCGCCGCGAAGAACGGCGACTCCTTGAACGCGCCCCAGTGTTCGGCTCCGGTCTTGCGGCGGCCGGGCGCGCCGTGGGGGTGGGGGTGGCCGTCTGCAAGGTCGGGAGCGGGGGGTGCCCCTATGTCTTTCGTCAACCCCGAGCTGCCTGTCTTGTGATGATTCGTCCATGTCGGGTTCATGCGGCGAGTTCGACGTTCTTGGCGGTGCGGGGTTCGTAGAAGGTGCCGTTGCGG
>NZ_JAYMZR010000044.1:0-54894 GCF_035828615.1 Streptomyces sp. H27-D2
TCCCTCAGGTCGGGAAGCGCACCGGAATGCTCCGCCGCACCGGCATCGCTGCCGCCGCGGGACCACGTCCACCGCCCCCGGAGGGGCTGCCCCGTAAGGGCTGGGACCGGGCCGCCTGATGACCCCTCATCAGGTCGGCGGCCCGGACCCGGCGCGCGGCGCGGACCTCCCGTCCACCCCGCGCGCGGTCTCTCGTCGGGTCGGTCAGTTGTCGCGCAGCGCGCGGACAGCCGCCTCGACCCGCTTGCCGTAGTCCTGGTCGGCCGCGTGGAAGTGGGCGAGGTTTTTCTCGACCACGTCGTCGCGGGTGACCTGGGAGAGCCCGCCCGCGATGTTCGCGACCAGCCGGCCCTTCTCGTCCTCCGACATGAGCCGGAACAGCTCGCCGGCCTGGAAGAAGTCGTCGTCCTTGGTGTGCGCCGGCGCCTCGTGGGTGCCGGTGTGGCCGTTGACGGCGTACGGCGACGCGAGCGGCCGGTCGCTCTGCACCGGACCGTCGTAGGAGTTCGGCTCGTAGTTCTTCGCCGCGCGGCCGCCGGTGCGGGTGGCCATCAGACCGTCCCGGCCGTAGTTGAGGGCCTCGGTCGCCTTCGGCGCGTTGACGGGGAGCAGCGTGTGGTTGACGCCCAGCCGGTAGCGCTGCGCGTCGGCGTAGGCGAACAGCCGGCCCTGGAGCATCTTGTCCGGCGAGGGGCCGATGCCGGGCACGAAGTTGTTCGGCGAGAACGCGGCCTGCTCGACCTCGGCGAAGACGTTGTCCGGGTTGCGGTCGAGCACCAGCCGGCCGACCCGCTGGAGCGGGTAGTCCTGGTGCGGCCACACCTTGGTGAGGTCGAACGGGTTGAAGCGGTAGTCGGCCGCCTCGGCCGCCGGCATGACCTGCGCGTGCAGCGTCCAGGACGGGTTCACGCCGCGCTCGATGGACTGCACGAGGTCGCGCTGGTGGCTGTTCGCGTCCCGGCCGACCTGCTCGGCGGCCTGGTCGGCGGAGAGGCTGCGCACGCCCTGGTTGGTCTTGAAGTGGTACTTGACGTAGAAGGCGTCGCCCTCGGCGTTCGTCCACAGGTAGGTGTGCGAGCCGTAGCCGTTCATGTGCCGGTACGAGGCGGGGATGCCGCGGTCGCCCATCAGCCAGGTGATCTGGTGGGTTGCCTCGGGGGCGTGCGCCCAGAAGTCCCACACGTTGTCCGGCTCCTGGATGCCGGTGAACGGGTCGCGCTTCTGCGAGTGGATGAAGTCCGGGAACTTCAGTGGGTCCTTGATGAAGAAGACCGGGGTGTTGTTGCCGACGAGGTCGTAGTTGCCCTCTTCGGTGTAGAACTTCAGCGCGAAACCGCGCGGGTCGCGGACGGCGTCCGCGCCGCCGGCGTTGTCGGCCACGGTCGAGAAGCGCAGGAACGTCTGGGTGCGCTTGCCGATCGTGCCCAGGAAGTCGGCGCTGGTGAACCCGGTGACGTCGTCCGTCACCTCGAAGTAGCCGTACGCGCCCGAGCCGCGGGCGTGCACCACGCGCTCCGGGATGCGCTCGCGGTTGAACCGGGCGAGCTTCTCCAGCAGGTGCTGGTCCTGGAGGAGGAGCGGACCACCGACGCCGGCGGTGGCGGAGTTCTGGTTGTCGGCGACAGGAGCGCCCGCCTCCGTGGTGAGACGGCGCGGCGTCGGCGTGGGCTTCGGCATGGTGACCTTCCGTACGAGGCTGCGGAATTCAACTTCCGCCAGGTGGAGCGTAGGGAGAGCTTCAATCAAACGTCAACAGTTTGTTGAAAACAAGGGGAGTCAAAAACAGGGAGAGATGATTCCGGGCGGCGGCGCCTGGGCGCGACAGGACAGGTTGTCAGCGCCGCCACCCGGAGAATGTGGGGAGGCTCGCGCCCCCCCGGAGCGCTGGGCTCCGGGGAACGCGGCACCTCGGTGGGGTCAGGCCCCGGGAGCGGGCTCAAACTCCTTGACGGCGTCGATGTTCGGGCCGTGCGGAGCGTTGGCCTCGCGCTCGATCATGATCTCGACGAGCACCGGGCGGGAGGTGGAGACCGCCTCCTTGCGGGCCCACTCGATGGCCGAGCGGATGTCGGCCGGGTCCACCACGCGGCGGCCGGAGCAGCCGTACGCCTCCATGAGCTTGACGTTGTCGGCGCCGGTCTCGTCGTAGTGGATGTCGAC
The DNA here is from genome assembly GCF_035828615.1 of Streptomyces sp. H27-D2. NCBI lineage: Bacteria > Bacillati > Actinomycetota > Actinomycetes > Kitasatosporales > Streptomycetaceae > Streptomyces > Streptomyces sp. H27-D2. The sequence continues at coordinate 2,161 of NZ_JAYMZR010000044.1, forward strand.
CTGGTAGTTCATGTCGTACCCGATGGAGGCCTGCCGGATGAGGCCCAGGTACTCGTTGTTCAGCATGATCAGGACGTACGGCACGTTGTACTGCGCCGCGACCGCGAGCTCCTCGACCATGTACTGGAAGCCGTAGTCGCCGACGATGCCGACGACCTCGGCGTCCTTCTGGCCCATGCCGTCGAGCGCCTTCTTGACGCCGATGGCGGCCGGGACCTCCCAGCCGAGCGGGCCGGCCTGGCCGCAGACCTGGTAGTGGCGCGGCTTGTACGCCTTCTGGTGCTGGCCGCCCCAGATCTGGTAGAGGCCGATGGCGGTGACGAAGTAGGTGTCCTCGTCGAACGCCTCGTTGATCTCCTTGTAGACCCGCGGGGCCTTGACCGGGATCTCGTCGAAGTCCTCACGGCGCACCAGGGTGCGCTTGAGCTCCTGGCAGCGCTCGATCCAGCTCGCGACCTCGGCCTTGGCCTTGCGCTTCTTCGCGACGGCCAGCAGGGCCTGCAGGAAGAGCTTGGCGTCGGAGACGATGCCCAGGTCCGGCTCGATGACCCGGCCGAGCTGACCCGGCTCGATGTCGACGTGCACGAACTTGCGGTCGCCCTTGTAGACGTCCACGTTCGCGCCGGTGTGCCGGTCGCCGAAGCGGGCGCCGACCGCGAGCACGAAGTCCGACTCCAGGAAGGAGGCGTTCGCGTACTTCTGCGAGGTCTGGACGCCGGTCGTGCCGAAGTTCAGCTCGTGGTCGTCCTCGATGGTGCCCTTGCCCATCAGGGTGACCTGGAACGGCACCCGCAGGTACTCGACGAGCTCGCGCAGCTCCTCGGAGGCGTTGGAGAGGATCACTCCGCCGCCGGCCAGGATCAGCGGCTTGTCGGCGTCGAGCAGCAGGTCGAGGGCGGCCTCGACGCGCGGCAGGTACGGCTCGACGACCTTGATCGGCAGCTTGGTGTCGATCGCGGCGTCGTACCAGATCTCCTTCTGCGCGATGTCGACCGGGATGTCGATCAGGACCGGGCCGGGACGGCCTTCCTGCGCTATCCGGAACGCCTCGCGGAAGGCCCACGGAATCTGCGCGGCCTCCTTGATCTGGACGGCCCACTTGGTGACCGGCTTGGCGATCTCGACGATGTCGACCGCCTGGAACGCCTCCTGGTGCAGCTTGGTGGAGACGGCCTGGCCGGAGATGCAGATCATCGGGATCGAGTCGGCCAGCGCCGTGTAGAGCCCGGTGATGAAGTTGGTGCCGCCGGGGCCCGAGGTGGCGATGGCGACGCCGACCTTGCCGTTGGTACGGGCCCAGCCGTCGGCCATGTGGGTCGCGCCCTCTTCGTGGCGGACCGTGAGGTGCTCGATGCCGCCGACGATCTCCATCGCCTTGTACAGCGGGAGGATCGCGGCGCCGGGACAGCCGAAGGCGGTGTCCACGCCCTCGTCGACCATGATCTTGACGGCCGCCTGCATGGCGGGAATCTTCTGTGCGGTCATGGCGCTCAGCCCTCGATCTTCTGTCCGGAGAGACGCTCGACGCCGCGCAGCAGCGCGGAGTGGTCCAGGCCGCCGTCGCCCTGCGCGCGCAGCGAGGCGACCAGGTTGGCGACGACGGAGCCGACGGGCAGCGCCGCGCCGACGTTGCGGGCGGCGTCGGTGACGATGCCCATGTCCTTGTGGTGCAGATCGATCCGGAAGCCCGGCGCGAAGTCGCGGGTCAGGAAGTTGTTCTTCTTACGGGTCAGCACGGTCGAGCCGGCCAGACCGCCGCCCAGCACGTCGAGCGCGGCGGCCAGGTCCACGCCGGACTTCTCCAGGAAGACCACGGCCTCGGCGCACGCCTGGATGTTGACCGCGACGATGAGCTGGTTGGCCGCCTTGACCGTCTGGCCCGAGCCGTGCGGGCCGCACAGCACGATGGTCTTGCCGAGCGCGTCCAGGATCGGCTTGGCGTTGTCGAAGTCGGCCTGCTCGCCGCCGACCATGATCGACAGCACCGCCTCGACGGCACCCGCCTCGCCGCCGGAGACCGGGGCGTCCAGGACCTTGATGCCCTTCGAGGCCGCGGCCTTCGCCAGGTCGACCGAGGTCTGCGGGGTGATCGAGGACATGTCGATCAGGAGCGCGCCGGACTTGGCGTTCTCCAGGATGCCGTCCTCGCCGTACGCGATGGCCTCGACCTGCGGAGAGGCCGGGACCATGGTGATGACGACGTCGGCGCCCTTGACGGCCTCGGCGATCGAGCCGGCGGCGGTGCCGCCGGCCGCGGCCAGCCGGTCGATCTTGGGCTGCTCAAGGGTGTAGCCGGTGACCTGGTAGCCGGCTTTGATCAGGTTCTCGGCCATGGGGGAGCCCATGATGCCGAGACCGATCCACGCGATCTTGGGGAGGTTGCTCATGAGAATGCCTCTTTCGGAACTGTGAAAACTCGGTGAGGGCGGCGCGGCTCAGCGCGCGGCGCGCGCCGCGGCGGGCAGCCACTCGAAGGCGTCCGCGCTGGGCGCGTCGCCCGGCTTGTACTCCAGGCCGACGAAGCCGTCGTAGCCGGCCTTCGCGAGCCGCCCCAGCAGCTCGCCCAGCGGCAGCGACCCGGTGCCGGGTGCGCCGCGGCCGGGGTTGTCCGCGATCTGCACATGGCCCGTCTTGTCGGCGTAGCGGTCGATGACCTCGTTGAGGTCCTCGCCGTTCATCGACAGGTGGTACAGGTCCAGCAGGAACTTGGCGTTGCCCAGTCCGCTCGCCGCGTTGACCTTGTCCACGACCTCGATCGCGGCCGGGGCGCTGACGATCGGGCACAGCGGGGACTCCGGCGCGTTGAGCGCCTCGATCAGCAGGATCGCGCCCACCCGGTCGGCGACGCGGGCGGCCAGTACGAGGTTCTCCAGGGCCAGTTCGTCCTGTACCTCGGGGGCGACGCCCTCGACCCGGTTGCCGTACAGCGCGTTGAGCGCCTTGCAGCCCAGGGAGTGCGCGAAGTCGGCCGCCACGTCGATGTTGGCGCGGACGCGGTCCGACTCGACTCCGGGGATGGAGAGCGCGCCGCGGTCCGGTCCCGGCAGCCGGCCGGCGTAGAAGTTGAGGCCCACCAGCTGGGTGCCGGCGTCGTTCAGCGCGTCCCGCAGGGCGTCCAGCTCGGCCTGCTCGGGGGTGGCGGAGTCGACCCAGGGCCACCACAGCTCGACCGCGGTGAAGCCGGCCGCGGCGGCTGCCGCGGGCCGCTCCAGCAGCGGGAGTTCCGTGAAGAGGATCGAGAGGTTGACATCGAAGCGCGTGTCGGTGCTGAGTTCCGGGAGGGCCACCTGGGTTGCACTCCTTCCGTATTGTGGAAGTTAATTTCTGTCTGATGGAAGAGTGCCTGTGGATCTCCTGAGCTGTCAAGAGGGGCCGGGGGCAATTTCCGTCGAGCGCAGTAAGTTGGCCGCGTGCGATTGAGAGTGGAGTTCACGACGGAACCGTTTGATCTGGACGAGGCGCCCGGCCACGCGGTGGTGGCACGGGAAGTCGTCCAGGCCGCCGGGCTGGACGCGGTCGACGTCGGCCCGTTCGGCAATACCGCGGAGGGGGACGCCGATGTGGTGCTGAGCGCGGTGGACGCGCTGCTGCGCAGATCCCTGGAGGCCGGCGCCACCCGGGTCTCGCTCCAGGTCAACGTCATCGGGGAGCCCGGGACGACCGGGGAGGGCGCGGCGTGACCGGGGCCGGTGAGCACCCGTTCGTGGCGGCGGTCAAGCCGCTGGTGGACGCGATGGGCGGCGAGATGGTCGCGCCCGAGCTGGCGCGCGGCGACGACGTCGTCCTCGCCTGGGAGGGCGAGGAGCTGATGGCCGTACGGCTGCCGCATCTGTCCGACTCGCTCGACCACATCCTGGTGGAGCTGGAGCGGCGGCACGGCACGCCGCTCTCGGAGCTCGACCGCAAGACCAAACAGTCGGTGGTGCGAATCCTGGAGGCGCGCGGCGCCTTCTCGGTCCGGCACGGCGTCGAGACGGTGGCGGGCGCGCTGGGCGTGAGCCGCTTCACCGTCTACAACTACCTGAACAGAGAGACCGCTCTGAGCAGGGAAAATGCCGCCAAGTCGGGCGAGTAGCCACCCGGGATCGCGTAACGGGACAAGCCGTCCTCCGAAGTTTCCGGAGGGCGGCTTCTTCATTGCATCAGTTTCAACAAAGTGTTGACGCAGTGTGTCGCAGGGACTTAGCTGTCCCGCAAGCAGGACCGTGGAGGTTCCGGAACGCTCCAGCAGGTTCCCGAACACCCGAGAGAGTCCGAGACCGTCCAGAAAGCAGCCACGGAGGATCCCGTGCCGTCGAGTCCGACACCGGGCCTGGCCCGTTTCAACACCGCCGACGACAGCGAGGCCACGGCCGCGCTGCACGAGGCGTGTGCCAGCACGGCCTGGGGGGCGAAACTGCTCGCCCTGCGTCCGTACGCCGACGTCGACGCCCTGTTCGCCGCGAGCGACGCCGCCATGGCCGAGCTGACCGCGGCGGACCTGGCCGAGGCGATGGCCGGGCACCCGCCGATCGGCCGCCCGAAGCCGGGCGACCCGACCTCGGCCCGCGAACAGCGGGGCATGGCGGACGCCTCCGAAGCGCTCAAGGCGGAACTGCTCGAACTGAACCTGGCCTACCAGGACCGGTTCGGACATGTCTTTCTGATCTGCGCCACCGGCCGTACCGGTGAACAGATGCTGGAGGCGGTACGCACCCGGATCGGCAATACGCCGGACCGGGAGCGGGAGATCGTCCGCGCCGAACTGGGCAAGATCAACCGCATCCGACTGACCCGCCTCGTCGCAGAAGAAGGAGCCGCCGCATGAGTGGCAACGCCGCTTCGGTGTCCACCCACATCCTGGACACCAGTGCCGGACTCCCCGCCGCCGGAGTCGCCGTCGAGCTGTCGGTCCGCAGCGGCGGCCACGCCGCCTGGACCGCGCACGGCGCGTCGAAGACCGACGCCGACGGACGCTGCAAAGACCTGCCGGCCCTGCCGGAAGGAACCACCCACGTACGGCTCCTCTTCGAGGTCGAGCCGTATTTCGCCGAAACCCCGCGCGACGACCAGCGCGACGGCCGGCGCCAGAGCAAGCAAGCCAGTCAGCAAGCCAGTCAGCAAGCCAGTCAGCAAGCCGAGGAACAGCAGGACGCCCCCCGCGTAAGGGACAGCGGAGCCTTCTTCCCGGAGGTGGCGGTGGCCTTCGCCGTCAAGCCGGGTGAGCACTACCACGTACCGCTGCTGCTCAACCCGTTCGGCTACTCCGTATACCGAGGGAGCTAGCACCGACATGCCCACCATTCTCGGCCAGAACCAGTACGGCAAAGCGGAGAACCGCGTCGTCAAGATCACCCGGGACGGCGACACCCACCACATCAAGGACCTCAACGTCTCGGTCGCCCTCTCCGGCGACATGGACGACGTCCACTACTCGGGTTCGAACGCCAACGTGCTGCCGACCGACACCACCAAGAACACCGTGTTCGCCTTCGCCAAGGAACACGGCATCGAGTCGGCCGAGCAGTTCGCCATCCACCTGGCACGCCACTTCGTGCACACCCAGGAGCCGATCCACCAGGCGCGCATCCGCATCCAGGAGTACTCCTGGGAGCGCATCGCGACCTCGGACGGCAACTCCCGCTTCATCGGCTCCGACCAGGTCAACCACTCCTTCGCCCGCACCGGCCAGGAGCTGCGGACCACCCAGATCACCTACGACGGCGAGAAGTGGGAGGTCATCTCCGGCCTCAAGGACCTCACCGTCATGAACTCCACCAACTCGGAGTTCTGGGGCTACGTCAAGGACAGGTACACGACGCTCAAGGAGGCGTACGACCGCATCCTGTGCACCGACGTCGCCGCCGCCTGGCGCTACACCTGGACCAGCGACGACGAGCGGATGCCCAACTGGAACCGTTCGTACGAGCAGGCCAAGAAGCACATGATGCAGGCCTTCGCCGAGACCTACAGCCTCTCGCTGCAGCAGACCCTCTACCAGATGGGTTCGCGGGTCATCAACAGCCGTTCGGAGATCGACGAGATCCGCTTCTCGCTGCCGAACAACCACCACTTCCTGGTGGACCTGGAGCCGTTCGGCCTCAAGAACGACAACGAGGTCTACTTCGCGGCGGACCGCCCGTACGGCCTCATCGAGGCCACGGTGCTGCGGGACGGCGTCGAGGCGCGCATCCCGCTCGACATGACCAACCTCTGACACCTCTGACACCTCTGACACCTCTGACACCAAGGATCTGACCAGGGATTCGCGTCCCCGGGCCGCGCCCGCCGAACAGGGCGCGGCCCGGGGGAGACGAGACCCGAGGGGAACGACGCATGGCACAGCCTTCGCATGGTGAGCACACCACCGGCCGGCCGGCGGTCGCCCGCAGCATGTTCTTCCACCCTCTCGGCACCCGGACCAGCGCGGGCGCGGCAGTACTCTCAGCGGCCGCGCCGGGCTCCGGCACTCAAATACCGTAGGGCCCTGCCGTGCCCAAACCGCCACCCAGAGAACGAGGCAGCACCATGGCAGCACCGGCAACCCCCGACAGCGCTGCCCAGCGCACTGTCAGCGAGGGCACAGTCATCGAGCGCACTGTCATCGAGAACTGCGCCATCGCGACCGTCGACGCCGACGACACGGAGTACGCGAGCGGCTACGTCGTCGTCGCCGGCAACCGCATCGAGTCCGTCGGGGCGGGCAAAGCGCCCGAGGGCCTCACCGGCGTCGTACGGCGGGTGGACGGCACCGGCCACCTGGTCACCCCCGGCCTGGTCAACACCCACCACCACTTCTACCAGTGGATCACCCGCGGACTCGCCCAGGACGCCAACCTCTTCGACTGGCTCGTCACGCTCTACCCCACCTGGTCACGCATCGACGAGCCGATGGTGCACGCCGCCGCGCAGGGCTCCCTCGCGATGATGGTCCGCGGCGGAGTGACCACCGCGATGGACCACCACTACGTCTTCCCGCAGGGAGCCGGCGACCTGCTCGGCGCCGAGATCCGCGCCGCCGCCGAGATGGGCGTCAGGTTCAGCCCCACCCGCGGCTCCATGGACCGCGGCAAGTCGGACGGCGGACTGCCGCCGGACTTCGCCGTCGAGACCACCGAAGCCGCGCTGCTCGCCACCGAAGCGGCCATCGACACCCACCACGACCCCTCCTTCGACTCGATGCTGCGCATCGGCGTCGCCCCCTGCTCGCCCTTCTCGGTCAGCACCGAACTGCTCCGCGAGGCCGCCGTACTGGCCCGCCGCAAGGGCGTACGGCTGCACACCCACGGCTCGGAGACCGTCGAGGAGGAGCAGTTCTGCAAGGACCTCTTCGGGATGGGCCCCACCGACTACTTCGAGTCCACCGGCTGGCTCGGCGACGACGTGTGGATGGCGCACTGCGTCCACATGAACGACTCCGACATCGCGGCGTTCGCCCGCACCGGCACCGGCGTCGCGCACTGCCCCTCCTCCAACGCCCGCCTCGCGGCCGGCACCGCCCGCGTCCCCGACATGCTCGAGGCCGGCGTGCCCGTCGGCCTCGGCGTGGACGGCACCGCCTCCAACGAGTCGGGCGAGCTGCACACCGAGCTGCGCAACGCGCTGCTGATCCACCGGCTGGCCGGCGGCGAGAAGGCGCTCAACGCCCGCCAGGCGCTGCGCCTGGGCACCTACGGCGGCGCGCAGGTGCTCGGCCGGCAGCAGGAGATCGGCTCGCTCGAAGCGGGCAAGCTCGCCGACCTGGTGATGTGGAAGGTGGACGGCCTCGGCCACTCCTCCATCGCCGACCCGGTGGCCGCCATCGTCTTCGGCGCGGCGGCCCCGGTGACGCTGTCCCTCATCAACGGCAGGCCCGTCGTCGAGGACAGCCACCTCAAGACCGTGGACGAGGACGCCATCGCGCGCAGCGCGCGCGACCAGGCACGCCGCCTCGCCCGAATCGTCGCCGCGGGCTGATCCCCGCGACCACCGCCGCCGCGGGCTGACCCCCGCGCGGCACATCCCGAAAACTCGGTTGGGGAGGACGGTCCCCAACCGGGCTTGTGGACCCGAGCGGGGTCCACAAGCGCCGTACCCAGGGGCGCGGGTCCATGCCCGCGCTCCTGGTTCGGTACAGGGGAGACCCCTCTGTGGCGATCCGTGCGGAGCACCCGCCGAGCCGCGCCGACCCCGCGCGGCCCGAGCCCGCTGCCTCGTCCAGCCCTGTCGGCCCAGTCAGCCCGGTCGCACCGGACCCCACGTACCGCACGCGACCGGAGCACCGCGCTCCCGCCCGGAACCCACAGCACTTCGTACCTGCACCGCGCACCATCCGCATCACGCACCACATCCCGCTACCTCCCTGAAGTCGCGTCGTTTCGAGTACGCGAAAATCGACAGGAGGAACCGTCGTGGCCGCAGCGCCCAGGTTTCTGAAGAACTCCCCGTCCTCGCCCAGGGATCAGTCGGCGGACGACCGGAAGCATCCGGTCGACGAGACTCTTCCGCCGCTCAAGATGTTCACCAGCGGGCTCCAGCACGTCGCCGCGATGTACGCGGGCGTGGTGGCCCCGCCGATGATCGTCGGGCCCGCTGTGGGCCTGACGCCCACCGAGACCGCCTTCCTGATGGGGGCGAGCCTGTTCACCGCGGGCATCGCCACTCTGTTGCAGACCATCGGCTTCTGGAAGGTCGGCGCCCGGCTCCCGTTCGTCAACGGCGTCTCGTTCGCGGGCGTCACCCCGATGGTCGCCATCGGCAAGGCGCAGAGCCCGGAGAACGCGCTGCCGATCATCTTCGGCGCGGTGATGGTCGCCGGTGTGCTCGGCTTCATCCTCGCCCCGTACTTCTGCAAGCTCGTCCGGTTCTTCCCGCCGGTCGTCACCGGCACCGTCATCACGCTGATCGGCGTGTCCCTGCTGCCGGTCGCCTTCAACTGGTCCCAGGGCGGCAACTCCACCGCCTCCGACTACGGTTCGATGAAATACATCGGCATGGCAGCGCTGACCTTCGCGATCGTGCTGCTTTTGCGCAAGGTGCTGCGCGGCTTCCTCCAGCAGATCGCCATCCTGCTCGGCCTGGTAGCGGGCACGCTGATCGCGATCCCGTTCGGGATGACGAACTTCGACCCGATCAAGGACGCGGACCTGATCGGCTTCCCGACCCCGTTCCACTTCGGGGCGCCGCAGTTCGAGATCGCGGCGATCATCTCCATGTGCATCGTGATGCTGGTGTGCATGACCGAGTCCACCGCCGACATGCTGGCCCTCGGCCGGATCGTCGACCGCCCGGCGGACGAGAAGACCATCGAGGGCGGCCTGCGCGCCGACACCCTCGGCACCGCCATCAGCCCGCTGTTCAACGGCTTCGCGTGCAGCGCCTTCGCGCAGAACATCGGCCTGGTCGCGATGACCAAGGTACGCAGCCGCTTCGTCGTCGCGACCGGCGGCGGCATCCTGATCCTGCTGGGCCTGTGTCCGGTCCTGGCGTCGGTCATCGCGCTGGTGCCGCTGCCGGTGCTGGGCGGCGCGGGCATCGTGCTGTTCGGGTCGGTCGCCGCGAGCGGCATCCAGACGCTGGCGTCGGCCGCGCTGGACAAGGGCGAGAACGCGCTGATCGTCGCCGCCGCGGTCGGCGTCGGCCTGATCCCGATCGCCGCGCCGACGTTCTACCACGCCTTCCCGAAGGACATGCTGGTCATCCTGGACTCGGGCATCAGCACCGGGTGCGTCGTCGCGATCGTCCTCAACCTGGTCTTCAACCACCTGGGCAACAAGGGCGGTGGGGCCGGTGAGGCCGGTGAGGGCACAGAGCCCGGCGAGAGCACCGTCGAGGGCGGCGGCCTGGTCGTCCACCAGCCGGCCCAGTCGGCGGGGGAGCAGGCTCCGGCGGCAGCCCACTGACCCCGGGGCGGGCTCTGACCCCGGCCGGGCTCTGACATCGGCCGGGCTCTGACATCGGCCACATCGAACCGACGCAGCCGACCGTAGCCGTTCACGGGCGAACCCCCGTGGGCGGCTGCGGTCTTTGACGTGCGGGTCCTGGACGGCCGATGGCTCAAACATCGGACGGATATCCTTGTCAGCGGCGTCAGTTGCGCGGAATCGTGGGGTCCTGTGGGCGGGTGGCGGACGAGGAGGTGGCCTTTCTCGCCGTTGAACTCGGCCCAGGCGGCCTCGAAGTCCAGGCACACGTCCCGCGTGACCTCTTCGCTACGCCGTCAGGGTCTCGCGGTCCTGAACAGCTCTGCCGCCCTTGAGACGGCACGTGCCGGCGCCTTCAGGGCGCCGGCACGATCCGTTCGGCCGCGGGCAGTCGGGCCACCGCCGACGCGGCGCAACTCTTCCTCGCAAGCTCGTCCGCGCCGCGCCGGCCGTAGGGGCGCTTCACTGCGGCGGACCTTGTCGTACACCCGCTGTCCGGCACCGCCCGGAGGGGCCCGGAGTCCCGTCGGCGGCAGGGATTCTCGGCTTCGGCGGGGCGGCCGGAGTGATGTCCATCGTGCTCGTGGTGCCGGCCTTGAGGGTGCTGGACCGACGCCATGCGTGGATCCGTGCGCGACCGCGCTCAGACTACGGGCGGCTGCGACTGTGCCTGCGGCTGGTTCGACGGGTCGAGGAACCCCGAGGACGCCGACGGGAGGTCACGGGGCGCGGGCGACGGGGCGGGGGCCGGCAGCACCGGCGGAATGACCGGTGCGGAGGAGCCCCAGTCCGAGGTCAGACTGGAATCCAGGTCCGCGAGCGGTGCGGGCTCCGGCGCCGGGGTGGGTGCGGCGACGGCCTTGGGCTGGCAAGTGAAGCCGAGCTGCGTCAGCGCGCGGACGATTTCGCCGGTGCTGAAGTCGCGGGGGTCCTGTCGGGTGACAAGGGCGCCCACCTGCTTCACCGGGTAATTCCGACGGCCGATCCGAACAGACTCGGTGGTGATCGTTTCTGGTTTGACGTTGCTCATCTTGCTTTCCACCTCACTTGCCTGGAGGTAGAAGAAAACGCCGGCGATGGTTACGCGCATCATGCCTCAGCAGGGGAGAGCAGAAATGGAGCCTGAACAGCAACGGTCTCACAGCCCCTCGCGTACGCAAAGACACAACAAAGACACGGCCCGGCCGCCGGCCCCGCCCCGGCCGGTGTCCGGGCGGGCTGAGGGACGCGCTCGAAGGGCGTCCGCGCGCCGGCCGGGAGCGGTCAGGGCCCGGCGCGGACCGGCCGGCCGGCGTCCGACGCGTCCACCTGCGCCTACCGGCGTCCGGGCGCGAGGCGAGGTGCGCCCTGTGGGCCCACCAGGGCGCGGTACAGGCCCCGCTCGCGCCCCCGGGGCGGCCGGTCGCGGCCCCGGCGGGAGGCGCGCTCCGGGCCCTGGTGAGGGGCCGCGCGGAGCGCCCCGTTCCGGAGAATCCACCGGCAGGTCGCCAGCACGGGCGCCCCGCTCCGGGGGGCGGGGCCGGGCCGCTGGTTTTCGCTGTAGCGTCGGACAAGTGGACGAAGAATCAGTAGTAGACGTCGGAGACGTGCGGCTGGCATACCGGACGTGGGGTGACGAGGACGCCCATCCCGTAGTGCTGCTGCACTCGCTCGGTGACAACGCGGCGGGCTGGGAGGAGACGGCGGTCATCCTGGCCGAGGAATGGCGGGTGTACGCCCCGGATCTGCGCGGTCACGGCGAGAGCGACTGGCCGGAGGACTACTCCTTCGAGCTGATGCGCGACGACGTCCTCGGCTTCCTGGACGCGTGCGACCTGCCCCGGGTCGGGCTGGTCGGGCATTCGATGGGCGGTGTGGTGGCGTACCTGCTGACCCAGGAGCACCCGGACCGGGTCGAGCGGCTGGTGCTGGAGGAGACCCCGCCGCCGTTCCCGCGCGAGCCGGTGACGCACGTGCGGCCCGATGAGCCGCTGACCTACGACTGGCCGGTGGTGCCCGCGATGAAGGGCCAGACCGACGACCCGGACCCGGACTGGCTGGAGCGGCTCGGCGAGATCACCGTGCCGACGCTTTTGATCGGCGGCGGTCCCGACAGCCATGTGCCGCAGCGGCAGATCTCGGACATGGCGGAGCGCATCCCCGACTCGCGGATGGTCATCATCCCGGCCGGGCACAGCGTGCATGAGGCGCAGCCGCGCCAGTTCGCGGAGCAGGTCACGGAGTTCTTCACGTCCTGAGGCGGGTTCTGGGACGGGTCCTGGGACCGGCTCCGCCGCCCGCCGCCCCATGACGAGGACCCCAGCGCGCGAAGGTCCCCCGGCCGCGCGGCCGGGGGACCTTTCCGTACGTCCGGTGCGGCGGGCGCATCCGGTGCGGCGGGTGCTCGGCCCAGCGGCTCAGCCCAGCAGCTCGTACGCGGGCAGCGTCAGGAAGTCCGCGTAGTCCTGGTCCAGGGAGACCGTCAGCAGCAGGTCGTGCGCCTGCTGCCACTTGCCCGCCGCGAACGCCTCCTCGCCGATCTCGGCGCGGATCGCGGCCAGCTCGCCGGCGGCCAGCGAGCGCGCGAGCTCGGCGGTGGCCGGCACGGTCTTCCCGTCGTGCTCGAACTCGACGCCCGCGTTGATCCACTGCCAGATCTGCGAGCGGGAGATCTCCGCGGTCGCGGCGTCCTCCATCAGGTTGAAGATGGCGACGGCGCCCATGCCGCGCAGCCACGCCTCGATGTAGCGGATGCCGACCTGGACGGCGTTGTGCAGCCCCTCGTAGGTGGGCCGGGCGTCCAGTGAGGCGATGTCGATCAGCTCGGCGCCGGTGACGTGGACGTCCTCGCGCAGCCGCTCCTTCTGGTTCGGCCGCTCGCCGAGCACCGCGTCGAACGAGGCGCGGGCGACCGGCACCAGGTCGGGGTGGGCGACCCAGGAGCCGTCGAAGCCGTCGCCGGCCTCGCGGTCCTTGTCCGCCTTGACCTTCTCGAAGGCGACCTTGTTGACCTCGGCGTCCTTGCGGGACGGGATGAAGGCCGCCATGCCGCCGATGGCGTGCGCGCCGCGCTTGTGGCAGGTGCGCACCAGCAGCTCGGTGTAGGCGCGCATGAAGGGCGCGGTCATGGTCACCAGATTGCGGTCCGGCAGCACGAACTTCGAGCCGCCGTCGCGGAAGTTCTTGACGATGGAGAAGAGGTAGTCCCAGCGGCCGGCGTTGAGGCCCGAGGCGTGCTCGCGCAGCTCGTAGAGGATCTCCTCCATCTCGTACGCGGCGGTGATCGTCTCGATCAGCACGGTGGCGCGGATCGTCCCCTGCGGGATGCCGACGTACTCCTGGGCGAAGACGAAGACCTCGTTCCAGAGGCGGGCCTCCAGGTGGCTCTCGGTCTTCGGCAGGTAGAAGTACGGGCCCTTGCCGAGGTCGATGAGCCGCTGCGCGTTGTGGAAGAAGTACAGCCCGAAGTCGACCAGGGCGCCGGGCACGGCGCGGCCGTCGACGCGCAGGTGGCGCTCGTCCAGGTGCCAGCCGCGCGGCCGCATGACGACGGTGGCCAGCTCATCGGCCGGGCGCAGTCCGTAGGTCTTGCCCTGCGGGCTGGTGAAGTCGATCCGGCGCTCGTAGGCGGCGGTCAGGTTGAGCTGGCCGCCGATGACGTTCTCCCAGGTGGGAGCGGAGGCGTCCTCGAAGTCGGCGAGCCAGACCTTGGCGCCCGAGTTGAGGGCGTTGATGGTCATCTTGCGGTCCGTGGGACCGGTGATCTCCACGCGGCGGTCGTTGAGCGCGGCCGGCGCCGGGGCGACCTGCCAGTCACCGTCACGGATGTGAGCGGTCTCCGGCAGGAAGTCCAGGGTGCTGGTGCGGGCGATCTGCGCGCGGCGCTCCTGGCGCAGCGCGAGCAGCTCGTCCCGGCGGGGTGTGAACCGGCGGTGCAGCTCGCCGAGGAAGGCCAGCGCGGCGTCGGTCAGCACCTCCTCCTGGCGCTCCAGCGGCTCGGCTTCAACGATGGCCAGCGGGGACGGCGCTGGTGCGGACATGAGCTGTCACTCCTTCAGCGGGGCGGTGCCCGAGCGGTCTGCGGCCGCCGGGTCGCTGACCGACGGCACGGGGTGCCGCAGAGCTCCGGGGTACGGTCGCGGGCACCATCGGCGGTGCCGGTGCTTCTGACCAGTGGATAGTAGTTTTCTCATGGTGGAAGTTCAATGGTTTGTTGATGTCGAGATAAATTTCGGTGCCCGGCCGGGTGATCAAGTGGCTCCGGGTGCCATCCCGCTCACGCTATGAGTCCCCGCGCCGGGCGTCGAGGCGGCGTGGGGCCGGCCGGTCGCGGGGGGTCAGTCCAGGAGACCCAGGTCCTCGGGGGTGTCGATGTCGTCGGGGGCCGCGATGTCCGCGCACTCCACGAGCGTCAGTTCCGCGCGGTGCGCCCGCAGGAAATCGCGGGCGCCGCGGTCGCCGGACGCGCCCGCGGCGACATCAGGCCAGTACTCGCGGGCGAACAGCACCGGATGGCCGCGCTGCCCGTCGTACGAGGCGGCCACCAGCGCCGCGCCGCCCCGGTGCGCGGCCAGCAGCCGGGCCACCGCCTCGGGCCCGATCCGCGGCTGGTCGACCAGCAGCACCAGCACGGCCGACGCCTCCAGGCCGTCCAGCGCCGCCAGGCCGACGCGCAGCGACGAGCCCATGCCCGACGCCCAGTGCGGATTGTCGACGAGCAGGCCGCCGTCCAGGGCCGCCTTGGCGCGTACGGATTCGGCCGCCGCGCCCAGCACCACCCGCAGCGGCGCGCAGCCGCCCGCGCGCAGCACGCCCGCCGCGTGTTCCACCAGCGGCCGGCCGCGGAAGTCCAGCAGCGCCTTGGGCCGCCCGCCCAGCCGCCGTCCGCCGCCCGCCGCCAGCAGCAGTCCGGCGACGGCTGTCCGGCCCCCGGCCCGCTCGTTCGGCGGCGGATTCCCCGCTCGGGTGGGTGGACTCGTGGGTGGATTCGTGGGTGGGCCCGCTTCGGCCGGTGCATCGGATCGCGCGTCAGACATGCGCCCTGCTTACCGCATGCCGCGCTGTACGCGGGGCTGCCGGGGGGCGGGGCGGCGGGGCGCGGCCTCGCCCGCGGCCGTCATCCGCTTGGTCAACATCACGCACGTCACCGTCCGGATTTCGCTCTCTGTGTGGCGCGTTGTGCGCACAGTGGCGTTAACTGATCCGCGGCCTTCCGCGCCCGGCCGGCGTTCGGCGAGGCCGGCGTGATGAGGTGCACGAGGGGGAACTGTGTTGCGAAGTGATCGGGCGGTCGACGGAGTGCCGCCGGGCGCCGTTGCCGTGGAGGTTGCCGTAGCCGTGAACCGAGGGCGAGAGTCCGGCGAGAGCGATGTCGAGGACCCCAGGGTCACGGAACTGCGCGCCGCTGTGAACCGGCTGCGCCGCGAACTGGCGGGTCACCCCACCGAGTTGTCGGACCGGGACGCCGCCGAGGACGAACTCGCCTCGCTGGACGCCATGGTGAGCGCCGGCCTGCCCGAAGTGCCCCGGCTGCGGCGTTCGCTGCTGCTGGTCGCGGGCGCGCTCGGTTCGGTGAGCGCGCTCGCGCCGGCGCTGTCCGAGGTACGGCAGGTGATCGACCTGTTCGGCGACCTGCCGGGCCCTCGCCGGGGGGACTGACCCCGGCGGGGCGGCGGCTCGTGGGCCGTCGGCGATCGAGGACGCCCGCCGGTTACGGCACTGGTACCGCGGCCGGCAATGTCTGCCGGGAGGGGCCCTAGTGGTTCTGCGCGGTCTGGTTGGCCAGCACGATGGAGAGCTCGCGCGCCACTTCCTGGAGCACCGGCACGATCTTGTCGGTGGATGCCTCGGTGACCCGGCCGGCCGGGCCCGAGATGGAGATGGCCGCGGCGGTGGGGGAGTTCGGGACCGACACCGCGATGCAGCGCACGCCGATCTCCTGCTCGTTGTCGTCCACCGCGTAGCCGACCTCACGGACGTGCTCCAGGGCCTCCAGGAAGCCCTCCGGGGTCGTGATGGTCTTCTCCGTCGCGGCGGGCATTCCGGTACGGCCCAGCAGGGCGCGGACCTCGTCGGGCGGGGTGTGCGCGAGCAGCACCTTGCCGACGCCCGTCGAGTGCGGCAGCACCCGGCGGCCGACCTCGGTGAACATCCGCATCGAGTGCCGCGAGGGCACCTGGGCGACGTAGACGATCTCGTCGCCGTCGAGCAGGGCCATGTTCGCGGTCTCGCCGGTCTCCTCGACCAGCCGGGCCAGATGCGGCCTGGCCCAGGTGCCGAGCAGCCGGGCCGCGTTCTCGCCGAGCCGGATCAGCCGGGGGCCGAGCGAGTAGCGGCGGTTCGTCTGCTGCCGGACGTAACCGCAGGCCACGAGCGTGCGCATCAGCCGGTGGATGGTGGGCAGCGGCAGTCCGCTGCTCGCGGACAGCTCGCTCAGGCCCACTTCGCCGCCCGCGTCGGCCATCCGTTCCAGCAGATCGAAGGCGCGTTCGAGGGACTGGACGCCGCCGCTCGCTGCGGCGGGCTTGGCGGCGTCGGAGGTGCTGGCGCTGGACGGCGGCACGTCGCGTTCCTTTCGGGGCTGAGGGGGTCGACCACCGCTCGGATGCGGATGCGGAGGCCGGCCCGTAGCAGCCTACCGGCCCGAACAGTTCGCCACACGAGCAATGGTCAAGGCGTTGTCGCCGGTCAGGGGCCGTTTGTCGGTGTGTCCACGGTTACGTCGAGTGATCGGAAATCGCCGCCAGTGGCGGTAGCTACATTCTGCATGGTGAAAATATCCTTCCATTTGGTGGAAACATCCAAACCGTGAGCGAGGGGGTGCGGCGGGGCGGCCCCGCCCGGCGAAACACCTTCCGGCGAGCCTTGACGCGTCGGAGCGGGGCGGGAAGACTCCGTCAACAGAACGTTGAATTCCGCTGGGTGGAAGTCTGAGGAGGGTCTGGGTGTCCAACGTGGAGCTAGTGCTGCGCTCGACGCGCGTCATCACGCCGGAGGGGGCGCGCGCCGCGTCCGTCGCGGTGGCCGACGGGAAGATCGCGGCCGTGCTGCCGTACGACGCCGAGGTGCCCGAGGGGGCCCGGCTGGAGGACTTCGGGGACGACGCGCTGCTCCCCGGCCTCGTCGACACCCATGTGCACGTCAACGATCCGGGGCGCACCGCGTGGGAGGGGTTCTGGACCGCCACCCGCGCCGCCGCGGCCGGCGGCGTCACCACCCTGCTGGACATGCCGCTCAACAGCCTGCCGCCGACCACCACCGTCGAACACCTCGACGTCAAGCGGGAGGTCGCGCGGAGCAAGGCGCACATCGACGTCGGCTTCTGGGGCGGCGCGGTCCCGGACAACCTCGCCGACCTCAAACCCCTGCACGACGCCGGGGTGTTCGGCTTCAAGTGCTTCCTGTCGCCCTCCGGCGTCGAGGAGTTCCCCGAGCTCGACCCGGCCGGACTCGAAGCCGCGATGGTCGCCATCGCCGCGTTCGACGGCCTGCTGATCGTGCACGCCGAGGACCCGCACCACCTGGCGGACGCCCCGCAGCGGGCCGGCCGCAGCTACGCAGACTTCCTGGCCTCTAGGCCGCGCGACGCCGAGAACACCGCGATCGAGGGCCTGATCGCGCTCGCCCGGCGGACCGGCGTCCGGGTGCACGTACTGCACCTCTCGTCCTGTGATGCGCTGCCGATGATCGCCGCCGCCAAGCGCGACGGCGTCCGGATCACGGTCGAGAGCTGCCCGCACTTCCTCACCCTCACCGCCGAGGAAGTCCCGGACGGCGCCACGGAGTTCAAGTGCTGCCCGCCGATCCGCGAGGCGGGCAACCAGGACGCGCTGTGGGAGGGGCTGGTTGACGGGACGATCGACTGCGTCGTCTCCGACCACTCGCCCTGCACCCCCGACCTCAAGCTCTTCGACAGCGGCGACTTCGCGGCGGCCTGGGGCGGCATCTCCTCGCTGCAACTGGGCCTGCCGGCGATCTGGACCGAGGCGCGGCTGCGCGGCCGTACGGTCGAGGACGTCGTCCGCTGGATGTCCACCGCCCCCGCCGAGCTCGCGGGCCTGCGGCAGAAGGGCGCCATCGAGGCCGGCCGCGACGCCGACTTCGCGGTGCTCGCCACGGACGAGACCTTCACCGTCGATCCGGCCGAACTGCACCACCGCAACCAGGTCACCGCCTACGCGGGCAAGACGCTGTACGGAGTCGTACGGTCCACCTGGCTGCGCGGGCAGCGGATCGTGGACGAGAGCGGCGTTTTCGGCGAGCCGAGCGGGCTGCTGTTGGACCGCCCCTGAGCGGCGGGCCCGCTCTCGGTTGCCCCGGCCGGGGAGCAGTCGGCCGGGGCGCGCTCCGGCTGCCGGGGATTCCGTCGGGGCGCGGGTTCGTCGGGAGGTGGGTTCCGTCGGGAGGCGGGTTCCGGGACGCGGGTTCCGTACGGATGAAGTCCGCCGCTCCAGCACGCCCGGATACGGTGTCGATCGCCGATCCTCGGTCCTCGCTTTCCGGGGCCGGGCCGACGGACACTTGACCTGAAGTTTGGTTGAGGTTCTACCTTCGTGTCATGTCGCCGGTCACCCACGACCGCCGGTCGCACGACATCACACGACATCACACGACGCCGGACGAAGCCCGGCCGGACGAAGCCCCAGGAGTACGCGATGGACATGGAAGTCACCGCTTGGACATCGCTGCACCACGCGATGAACGCCAAGGACGACCGGCGGCCGTTCTCCAAGGAGACGCTGCGCCGCATCGGCGTCTTCGCCCGCCCGCACAAGTCCCGCATCGTGCGCTTCCTGGTGCTCAGCGTCGTCACCGCGATGCTGGCGGTCGCGACACCGGTGCTCGCCGGCCGGGTCGTCAACGCGATCGTGGACGGCGCGGCGCTGAGCGTCGTCCTCAAGCTCGCGGCGCTCATCGCGCTGATCGCGCTGGCCGACGCCGGATTCGGCCTGCTGACCCGCTGGCTGTCGGCGCGCATCGGCGAAGGGCTGATCCTCGACCTGCGCACCGCGGTCTTCGACCATGTGCAGCGGATGCCGGTCGCCTTCTTCACCCGTACCCGCACCGGCGCGCTCGTCAGCCGGCTGAACAACGACGTCATCGGCGCCCAGCGCGCCTTCAGCGACACTCTCTCCGGGGTCGTCGGCAACCTCGTCACCCTGCTGCTCACCCTCGTCGTGATGATCGGCATCTCCTGGCAGATCACCCTGCTCGCGCTGTTCCTGCTGCCCCTGTTCGTCCTGCCGGCCCGCCGCATGGGGGCCAAGCTGGCCCGGCTCCAGCGTGAGGCCGCCGCGCACAACGCGGCCATGGGCACCCAGATGACCGAGCGCTTCTCCGCACCCGGCGCGACCCTCGTCAAGCTCTTCGGCCGCCCCTCGCAGGAGTCCGCCGAGTTCGCCGACCGGGCCCGCCGGGTCCGCGACATCGGAGTGCGCACCGCCATGGTGCAGACGGTCTTCATCACCGCCCTGACCCTCGTCTCGGCGCTCGCCCTCGCCCTGGTGTACGGCCTCGGCGGCTTCTACGCCCTGCGCGGCAGCCTGGACCCGGGCGCCGTCGTCGCTCTCGCCCTGCTGCTCACCCGGCTCTACGCCCCGCTGACCGCACTGGCCAGCGCCCGGGTCGAGGTGATGAGCGCGCTGGTCAGCTTCGAGCGGGTCTTCGAGGTGCTCGACCTCAAGCCGCTGATCGCCGAGAAGCCGGACGCCCGGCAGGTCCCCGAGGGCCCGGTCACCGTGGAGTTCGACTCCGTGAGCTTCGGCTACCCCTCGGCGGACAAGGTCTCCCTCGCCTCGCTGGAGGAGGTCGCGATCCTCGACACCCGCGGCGGCGTCGAGGTGCTGCACGAGGTGTCGTTCCGCGCCGAGCCGGGCCAGATGGTCGCCCTCGTCGGCTCGTCCGGAGCAGGCAAGTCCACGATCGCCCAGCTGCTGCCGAGGCTGTACGACGCCGATGGCGGCGCGGTACGGCTCAACGGGGTGGACGTCCGCGACCTGACCGCCGACTCCATCCGCGCGACGCTCGGCTGGGTCACCCAGGACGGCCACCTCTTCCCCGAGTCGGTCCGCTCGAACCTGCTGCTGGCCCGGCCCGAGGCGACCGAGGAGGAGCTGTGGGAGGCGCTGCGCCGCTCGCGCCTCGATGAGCTGATCGAGTCCCTGCCCGACGGCCTGGAGACCGTGGTCGGCGAGCGCGGCTACCGGCTCTCCGGCGGCGAGCGCCAGCGGCTGACCATCGCCCGGCTGCTGCTCGCCCGCCAGCGGGTCGTCATCCTGGACGAGGCCACCGCACACCTGGACTCCACCTCGGAGGCGGCGGTGCAGGAAGCGCTGGACGAGGCGCTGTCCGGACGGACCGCGGTGGTCATCGCGCACCGGCTCTCCACCGTCAGGGCCGCGAACCTCATCCTCGTCATCGAGGACGGCCGGGTCGTCGAACGCGGCACGCACACCGAGCTGTTGGCGGAGGGAGGACGCTACGAGGAGCTGTACCGGACGCAGTTCGACGAGCCCACGGGCGAGCCTTCGGGCGCATCGTCGGACCGGCCGACGGACCGGCTCGCGGGCCGGGACGCCGACGAGTCCGCCGCACCGGTCGTGGTCGGCTGAGCGGCGGCCCGTACGCCGGCCGAACCACGCGGGCCCCGCCCGGAGCGAAAGCCTCCGGCGGGGGCCCGCGTGCGTCCGGGGCCTCGGGCCGAGGGCTGGGTGCGTCAGGCGGGAGCCGCGTAGCAGTGCACGGTGACCGTCTCACCCGGCCCCCACCGCTCCTCGACGGTGGCGAGCCGCTGCCAGTTCAGCCGCTCGTACAGCGCCGCGGCGGCGGCGTCCGAGGCCAGGACGTCGAGGACGGGATGCAGCCCGCGCGCGCTCGCGCCGCGGGCGACCTCGGCCATCAGCAGGCCGCCGACGCCCAGGCCGCGCGCCGCGGGGGAGACGAACAACCGGCTCACCACTCCGGCCCGTTCGGGCCCGGCCCCGCTCCGGCCGGGCCGCTCCGCCCAGAGTCGGGCCGAGGCGTCCCCTTCGTCGCGGCAGAGCGCGACATGGCCGACGAGCCGTCCGCCGGACTCGGCGACCCAGGCCGCGAGCAGCGCCGGCGGGCTCAGCCAGCCGGCCGGCTCCGCGGGCCGGTTCCTCGGATAGCCGTCCTGGGCGTGCACCTCGCCGAGGAGCCGTCCGCAGGCGGCGAGATCGGCCTGCTCACGCGGGCGGACACGGGTGGTCGGGGCGTGGTCGGGGTCTGCCGTCATCCGGCCATCGAAGCACCCGGTACCGGGCGGGCACCAGCACTTTCAGGCGCCGCCCAGCTTGAACAGCAGGAACAGGAAGCCCACGAAGAAGTGGACGGCCACGAGATAGATGAACACCCGGACCGTGAGCCCCATCGGGGCCCGGTCCTCCTCGTTCATCACCCGCGCGGCGGGGGCGGGGGGCTCGGCTTCGGTCGCAGGGCCGGGGTCGGGGACGGCGGCTCCGGGTACGGCGGGGTCGGCGGCGGCGGGCTTGGACGTGGTGGGCTCGGGCATGGCGATCGGCGCCTTCCTTTCCGGGGTCACGGGCCTTGCCGGGGTCACAGGCCGCGGCCGTACGCGCGGTTCCCGAGACAGAGTTCGGACACTCCGCTCCGCAGCAGCGTGTGGACGAAGAGCAGATCCACCCCGCCCGGCGAGGCGGCCGCGATGCGGTGCGGGGTGAGCGAGTCGAAGTGCGCCGCGTCGCCCGGCTCCAGGGCGTACGAGGTGTCGCCCAGGGTGAGCTTGAGGCGGCCGGTGGTGACATACAGCCACTCCTCGCCCGGATGGACCCGTACGAGGTCGTCCTGCGGGACGTTCGGCCCCCGCGGCACATGCAGCCGCAGCGCCTGCATCGCCCGCCCCGGCGCGCCCGCCTGCCGGTACGTCCAGCCGTCGGCCTCGGAGGCGGAGGCCTCCTCGCCCCGGACGATCGGGTCCCGTTCCGGAGGCACTTCGCCGAGCAGGTCGGATACCGTTGTCCCGTAGGTACGGGCCAGCGCGAGCAGCATCGGCAACGAGGGCTGCCGCCGCCCCGTCTCCAGCCGGGACAGGTGCGCGGGTGAGAGGCCCACCCGCTGCGAAGCGGCTTCCAGCGTGAGGCCGCTGCGCCGCCGCAGGGCGCGCAGCCGAGGCGCGACGGCGGGCAGGTCGCCGGACGGTTCGGGGGACGGTTCGGCGGGGGACGAGGTCATGTCTTCCGGTATAGCCGCGTTGTGCCTCAGAGGCAAAACTTTTGCCTCTGAGGCAATTTCCGCGACTCCCGCGCATTCGCGGATCCTGTGAACTCCTGGGAAGCTTCCGTGACTTGGCATTGACATGACAGGGTCTACGCGCGTCATGCTGACCCGCATGAGAATCCCCCCACGGATCGCACGCATCGGCGCCCTCGGCGCGCTCGCCTCGTCCCTGCTCCTCGCCGGCCCCGCGATGGCCGCCACCCCCGCCGCGCCGGCGGCCCCGGTGAGCTCGGTGGCTTCGGTTGCCTCGGTGAACCACACCGCGGTGTGGAGCGCGGCCGCCGTCGGCGACATCTGCTACTCGAAGCTGCCGTCCCAGGCGCACGACACCCTCGACCTGATCAAGGCGGGCGGCCCCTACCCGTACCCGCAGGACGGCACCGTCTTCCAGAACCGGGAGCAGGTGCTGCCCTCGCAGAGCACCGGCTACTACCACGAGTTCACGGTCAAGACCCCGGGCTCCGAGGACCGCGGCGCGCGCCGCGTCGTCACCGGCGACAAGGCCCAGGAGGACTACTACACCGCCGACCACTACGCCTCGTTCGACCTGGTCGACCGCGGCTGCTGACCCGACCGGAGCCCGCCGCGCCGCCGATCGGCCGCGCGGCGGGCTCCGTCGTGACCGCCTGCGGTGACCGCCTGCGGTGACTCCGGCCACCCCGGCCCTCCCGGCGGCCTCCGGGCCGGTCGCGCCCCGGCGTGCGACCGGGCCCGGCCGGGTAACCGTTGTGAACCGGAGCCGCCCCCGGCGGGGACGTTGTCAGTGGCTGCCGATAACGTTTCGGTAGAAACTCACGTTCGGGGGAGGCAACAGTGACAAACGACCCGGAGGCGGTCACCTGCGGTGAGGCGATGCTGCTCCTGCTCGCCGAGCCAGGCGTTCCGCTGGACCGCGCCGTGAGTTTCCGGCGCTCCATCGCGGGCGCCGAGTCCAACGTCGCCGCCGGGCTGGCCCGGCTCGGGCACCGGGCCCGCTGGATCGGCCGCGTCGGCGCGGACCCGGCGGGCGAGGCGGTGCTGCGCGAGCTGCGCGCCGACGGGGTGGACGTCAGCCATGTAGAGGTGGACGAACAGGCGCCGACCGGTCTGCTGCTGCGTGACAGCCATCCGCAGCGCGCCATCGACATGCAGTACTACCGCGCCGGTTCGGCCGCCGCCCATCTCGCGCCCGGTCAGCTGCGGGCCGAGTCATTGGCGGGCGCCCGGCTGCTGCACATATCGGGGATCACCCCGATGCTCTCCTCCTCCGCCTCCGACGCCACCTGGCGGCTGATAGAGCTGGCCCGCGAAGCCGGGCTGATCGTCTGCTTCGACCCCAACGTACGGAGCAAGCTCGGCGGCGCGGCCCAGTGGGCGCAGGCGGTGGGGCCGCTGCTCCGCGAGGCGGACCTGATCCTCGCGGGTGAGGACGAACTGCGACTGCTGACCGCCAGGGACGCGGACGAGGCAGCCGCCGAGCTGCTGAGCGGCCGGGCCCGTACCGTCGTGATCAAGCGCAACGACCACTCGGCGACCGCCGTCACCGAGGCGGGCGAATGGACGCAGCCGCCGTTCCGGGTGTCGGTGGTCGACCCGGTCGGCGCGGGCGACGCCTTCGCCGCCGGCTATCTCTCCGGGTGGCTGCGCGGGCTGAGCGAGCCGGAGGCGCTCGCCGAGGCCGCGTGCGTCGCGGCGCTCGTCGTCCAGGCCCCCACCGACACGGACGGGCTGGCGACGGCCGAGGCGCGGGACCGCGCGCTCGCCGCCTTCCGGAACGGCGGCGAATCCGTGCACCGCTGAGCCGCGCGGCGAGGCAAGCCGGTCGCGGCCGGCGGCCCGGCAGCGCGCGACAGCAGACTTGACGCCCCGGCCCCCGCCGGAGCGGGCGACCGAAGACAGCTCGAAGACAAGATCGAAGAAAGGCGGCGAACTGCCGTGTTCCGCTGGGAGATCACCCAGGCCGCGCTGGCACAGCGGGTCTTCGCCATTGTCCGCAGTGGCAGCTACGACCAGGCGACCGCGACGGCCGACACCCTGCTCGCCGCCGGGATCACCAGTCTGGAGATCTCGCTGACCACGCCCTTCGCGCTGGAGGTCGTCACCACCCTGCGGCGCGAGGTGGGCGACGACGCCGTCATCGGCGCGGGCACCGTACTCGACGCCACGTCCGCCCGGATGGCCATCGACGCGGGAGCCCGTTTCCTCGTCGCGCCGAACCTCGACGCCGAGGTGATCCGCACCGCGCACCGCTACGGCATACCGGTCTTCCCCGGCGTCTCGTCCCCCACCGAGATGGTCCGGGCGATGGAGCTGGGCGCGGACGCGCTCAAGCTCTTCCCGGCCTCCTCCTACCGGCCCGAGTGGCTCAAGGACGTACGGGCGGCCCTGCCGCAGGCGGCGCTGCTGCCGACCGGGGGCGTCACCCTGGAGAACGCGCCGGCCTGGATCGCCGCCGGAGCGGTCGCCTGCGGCATGGGCTCCGCGCTGATGGAGGGCGACCGGGACACCGTCGCCAAGCGCGTCGCCGACCTCCTCGCCCGGCTCGCGGACGCCGCCCCCGAGTAGCCGCGCCGGCCCCTTCGCAGGGCGTCCCGGTCGTCCGCAAGGCTGAGGCGCGGGCGCGGCTCACCGGGTTACCGTCCGGGGACGACGACCGGAGGGCGGTAGACGTATGACGGACCGTACGACATCCCAATCCCAGCAGATAGTGGACCTGACGCCGTACGGAGCGGAGTTCACCGCCGACCCCTATCCCTGGTACGAGAAACTCCGGGCGCAGGGCCCGGTGCACCGGGTCCGCACCCCCGACGCCGGAGAGCTGTGGCTCGTCGTCGGCCATGAGGCGTCCCGCTCGGCCCTCACCGACGACCGGCTGAGCAAGGACTGGCAGTTCGCGAACATCACGGACACCACCAGCGGCGCAGCGATCAACGCCAACATGCTGGAGGCCGACCCGCCGGAGCACACCCGGCTGCGGAGGCTGGTGGCCAAGGAGTTCACCTCCCGCCGGGTCGAGGCGCTGCGGCCGCGTGTACGGGAGATCGCCGAGGAACTGCTCGACGCGATGTCGGCAGGGTCCGCGACCGGGGGCGGAGTCGCAGCTGACAGTGGCGGTGCGGCGGCGGGCCTTGTTCCCGGAGCCCGTACTCCCGGAGCCCGTACTTTCGGGAGCCGTGCCCCCGAAGCCCGGCGCGCCGACCTCGTCGACGCGTTCTGCTTCCCGCTGCCGATGACCGTCATCTGCGAACTGCTCGGCGTCCCCTCGCTGGATCGCGAAGCCTTCCGCGGCTGGTCCAACGAAATCGTCGCCCGTACCAGCCCGGAGGCCGAGGCCGAAGCCGTCCGGGAGATGGGCGCCTACCTCGTCGAACTCATCGAGGACAAGCGGTGCTCCCCGGGCGAGGACCTGATCAGCGCCCTGATCCGCACCATGGACGAGGACGGCGACCGGCTGTCGTCCGACGAACTGGTCGGCATGGCCTTCCTGCTGCTGGTCGCGGGACACGAGACGACGGTCAACCTCATCTCCAACACCGTCCGGGCGCTGCTCCAGCACCCGGAGCAACTCGCCGCGCTGCGGGCCGATATGTCGCTGGTGGACGGCGCGGTCGAGGAGACGCTGCGCTACGACGGGCCGGTCGAGACCTCGACCTACCGCTTCGCCAGGGAGCCCGTGGAGATCGGCGGCACGACCATTCCCGCCGGTGAAGCAGTCCTCGTCGCCCTCGCCTCGGCGGGCCGGGACCCGAACCGCTTCCCGGACCCCGACCGGTTCGACATCCGCCGCCCCGCCCAGGGCCATGTCGCCTTCGGCCACGGCCTGCACTTCTGCCTCGGCGCGCCGCTCGCCCGGATGGAGGCCCGCATCGCGGTCCGCGCGCTCCTGGAGCGCTGCCCCGAGCTGGCCCTCGACCTCGACCCGGCCGAGCTGGAGTGGGTGCCCGGCATGCTGATGCGCGGTGTCCGCCGACTGCCGATCCGCTGGTGAGCGCCCCCACGACGGTCGGCCTGGCCGCGCTGGGCTTACGGAGTCCGCCGTGACTGCCTCGGTGGACCGCTCGCCCGGATGGCGGCCCGCACCGCGATTCGCACGCTGCCGGAGCGCCGCCCGGACCTGACACTGGACGCGCACCCGGCCGCCCTCATCCGGCGGCCGGGCCCGCTCATCCGCGGCCCGCACGCACTGCCGGTCCGCTCCGCACCGGAGGCACGATGACCATTCGCCGCGTCGTACCCGACATCGCTTCCGACGACCTCGACGGCAGCCGGGACTTCTACGGCCTGCTGGGTTTCCAGGAGGTCATGAACCTGGGCTGGGTCATCACCCTCGCTTCGCCCGACAACCCGACGGCGCAGCTCACCCTGCTGGGCCCGGACGCCACCTCCGCCGTCCAGCCCGACCTGAGCGTCGAAGTGGACGACGTGGACGCGGTGTACGCGGCGGTGGCGGCGAGCGGCGCGGAGATCGTGCACGCGCTGCGGGACGAGCCCTGGGGCGTACGCCGGTTCTTCGTCCGGGACCCGAACGGGAAGGTGGTCAATGTCGTCAGCCACCAACGCTGACCGCAGCCGTCAGGGCTGACCGCAGCCACCAACGCTGACCGCTCCCCGCCCGGGTCAGCCCGTCGCCTTTCCGCTCACCGGGGCCAGCACGCGGGTGATCTCGGCGGTGGTCGCGCCGTGTTCGGCGAGCACGTCGGACACCACACCAGGCTGGCCGGCGAGCGCGAGCAGCAGATGCTCGCTGTCGATGGTCTTGTCGCCGCGCCCGACAGCGATCCGCAGGGTGCGCGCCAGCAGCTGCTTCGACCCCGGCGTGAACGGGCGGTGCGCCGAGCCCACCCCGAACGGCCACGGCCGCCCCGGCTTCCCGCACCCGGCCAACGCGCCCTCGCCGTGCACCTCCTCGACCCGCTGCACCACCTCCGCGACGTCGATGCCGAGGCCGGCCAGCGCCTCCGTGTCCGACAGCGACAGGCCGCCCCTGCGCTGAGCGTCGGCGAGCGCGCGCTCGATCGAGGCCCGCCGCCCGGTGACGCCGAGCGCTGTGAGCGCGGCGGTGCCCCGGGCGCCCCCGTCGTCGAGCAGCGCGAGGAGGAGGTGATCCTCCCGAACGGTGGAGTCGCCCGCCCGCTCGGCCTGCCCGACGGCGGCTTGTACGACGCGGCGAGCGTCCTTGGTGAACCTCTCGAACATCAATTCCTCCCGTGCTTCTTGTGCACTGCCTGCCTGCTGACCCCGAGTTCGTTGGCGATCTCCTGCCACGACCAGCCCTGGGCGCGTGCGCTGCGTACCTGCACGGCTTCGAGCTGCTCCACCAGACGGCGGAGCGCGGCTACGGAACGAAGTCCGACTCTGGGGTCCTGGTCTCCCGCCCGCGCGGCGAGATCGGTTGCTTCGGTCATGCTGTCAACGTACGTTGACGATCGGGAGGCGTCAACCCCAGTTGACATGTCGTGACCGGCCGGCCTGGGTAACGGCAGCAGGGGCCGCCGGCGCATCGCCGTCGGCCCCTGGGTTCGGACGCGACCCGCGGACGCGACCCGCGGACGCGACCCCGCGGACGCGACCCCGCGGGCACGGGCCCGCGGAATCGCGCGGACTACGCGGCGAAGCCCCCGTCCACGGCGATGGCCGCGCCGCTGATGTACCGCCCGCCGTCCCCCACCAGGTGGGCGACGGTGGCCGCTATGTCGGAGGGCGTGCCGTAGCGGCCGAGCGCCGTGAAGCCGTGCTGCGTCTCGGCGCTCTCGCCGTCGGCGGGGTTCATGTCGGTGTCGATGGGACCGGGGTGGATGAGGTTGACGGTGATGCCGCGCGGCCCCAGCTCGCGGGCCAGCGCGTTGGTCAGCCCGATCAGCGCGGTCTTGCTGGTCGCGTAGAGGGCGCCGCCGGGGAAGGCGACGCGCTGGGCCATGCAGCTGCCGATGTTGATGATCCGGCCGCCCTCGGTCAGGTGCGGGACGGCGGCCTGAGCGGCGATGAACGGGGCCCGCACATTGACGTCGAGGACCCGGTCCACATCCTCGGGCCCGATCCCTTCGATCGGTCCGATGACGCCCGCGCCCGCGTTGTTGACGAGGATGTCGAGCCGCCCGAACTCCGCCGCGGCCCCGTCCACGGAGGCGCGTACGGCGGCCGGATCGGCGCTGTCGGCCTGTACGGCCCACGCCCGGCGGCCCAACGCCTTGACCCGGTCGACGAGGTCGGCGGCGCGGTCCGCGCTGTGCTGATAGGTGAAGGCGACATCGGCTCCGGCCGCGGCGAGCCGCAGGACGATCGCCTCGCCGATGCCGCGGCTGCCGCCGGTCACGAGTGCGGCTCTGCCGTCGAGTACCGCGGTCATGTCGGTCTGATTCATGTGTTTGCTCGGGTGCTGGGACATGACTCGATGTTCGTTCCTCACGGGACGGGAGTCCGGCGGCAATCGGACCTCGCGTTTGCGCCGGGGGCGCGCGCTCGGAAAGGCGCGCCCCCGGCTCGCGAAAAGCGCCTCAGCCGGCCGGCGAGCCCTCAGCGCGCCCCGGCGCCCGACCCGCTCGCGCCGAGCGCGACGATCTCCGCGATCCGCACCGGCCGGTGCTCCCGCCGGGAGAGTTCGCAGGCTTCGGCGATCCGCAGCGCCGCGAGCGCTTCGTGGCCGTCGCAGGGGTTCGCCAGCTCGCCGCGCGCGACTTGGAGGAACGCCGCCAGCTCCGCTTCGTACGCGGGCGCGAACCGCTCCAGGAAGCCGGGCCAGGGCTTCTCGGGCGGGGTAGGGCCGGCGGGCTCGGCGGAGGTGATCGGGGTGCGGTCGTCGAGACCGACCGCGAGCTGGTCCAGGTCCCCGGCGAGTTCCATCCGTACGTCGTAGCCCGCGCCGTTGCAGCGGGTCGAGGTGGCGGTGGCGAGGGTGCCGTCGTCGAGGGTGAGCAGGGCCGCCGCGGTGTCCACGTCGCCCGCCGCGCGGAACATCGACGGGCCGCGGTCCGAGCCGAGCGCGTAGACCTCGACGACCTCACGCCCGGTGACCCAGCGCAGGATGTCGAAGTCGTGGACCAGGCAGTCCCGGTAGAGGCCGCCGGAGAGCGGGAGGTACGCGGCCGGGGGCGGGGCCGGGTCGGAGGTGATGGCCCGTACGGTGTGCAGCCGGCCGAGCCGGCCGGAGCGCACCGCCTCGCGGGCCGCGGTGTACCCCGCGTCGAAGCGGCGCATGAAGCCGAGCTGGAGCACGGTCCCGGCGGCCTCGACCTCGCCCAGCGCGGCGATGGTGCCCGGCAGGTCCAGCGCGATGGGTTTCTCGCAGAAGACGGGCAGCCCGGCCCGCGCGGCGAGCCCGATCAGCTCGGCGTGCGCGGAGGTCGCCGCCGCGATCACCACGGCGTCGAGTCCCAGGGGGTCGGCCGCGCCGGGCCGGTCGGGGGAGGCGAAGAGCGCCTCGACGTCGGGCGCGGCGGTCGCGCCGATGAGGGAGGCGACCTCCGCCGCCCGCGAGGTGTCCGCGTCCGCGACGACGAGGCCGGTCACGTCTGGGTGACGGAGCAACGCTTCCGCGTGGAAAGAGCCGATCCGTCCGGTTCCGATGAGTCCGATACGCATAGCGACAAACTTCGCCGCAGGACCGGCATCCTGTCAATGGTTTGTCCTGACAACCTGACTACTGGACTTTCCGTCATCAGCCCATGCCGATACGCTCACGGCGTGGTGAAGCACGGGAACGGCACAGACTCCCTCGGCTCCGCGCGGCCTTCCGGCTCCGCGGGGGCCCTCCGGCT
This sequence comes from Streptomyces sp. H27-D2, assembly GCF_035828615.1. Taxonomy (NCBI): domain Bacteria; kingdom Bacillati; phylum Actinomycetota; class Actinomycetes; order Kitasatosporales; family Streptomycetaceae; genus Streptomyces; species Streptomyces sp. H27-D2. Next base: position 32,009 of record NZ_JAYMZR010000044.1, read on the forward strand.
CGGCGTGGACCGCAGCAGCCCGGTGCCGCTGTACTTCCAGCTGTCCCAACAGCTCGAAGCCGCGATCGAACAGGGCGAGCTCGCCCCCGGCAGCCTGCTCGGCAACGAGATCGATCTCGCCGGCCGGCTCGGACTGTCCCGTCCCACCGTCCGGCAGGCCATCCAGTCGCTGGTCGACAAGGGCCTGCTGGTGCGCCGCCGGGGCGTCGGCACCCAGGTGGTGCACAGCCAGGTCAAGCGTCCGCTCGAACTCTCCAGCCTTTACGACGACCTCGAATCCGCAGGCCAGCGCCCCACCACTCGGGTGCTGCGGAACACCACCGAAGCGGCGGGCGCCGAGATCGCCGCCGCGCTCGGCGTCACGGAGGGCGCGGAGGTGGCGCTGATCGAGCGGCTGCGGATGGCCCACGGCGAGCCGATGGCGTTCCTGCGCAACCACCTGCCGGTCGGGCTGATCCCGCTCGACGCCGGGGAGCTGGAGGCGACCGGCCTCTACCGGCTGATGCGCCACGCGGGCATCACCCTGCACAGCGCCCGGCAGACGGTCGGGGCCCGCGCCGCCGGCGCCGACGAGGGCGAGCGGCTGGGCGAACCGGCCGGCGCGCCGCTGCTGACGATGCAGCGCGTGACCTTCGACGACACCGGTCGCGCGGTCGAGTTCGGCTCGCACGTCTACCGCGCTTCGCGCTACTCCTTCGAGTTCCAGCTGCTCGTACGCCCCTGAGCTTCGCCCTGATACGCCCCGGTATCGACCGGTTTTCAGGGGCGCTCCGGGCCTTGGTTCGTCATAATGTTCGGACAAAGTCTTGACGGCGTACCGCACGCCCGGTTAGAACTCCCCCAGTCGCAATCCGGCGGCTCGGGAGAGGAGGTGGTCCACCATGGCCACCATCACGCGCAGGCGCACAGCTGGTGTGGTTCGCACGGCCCGGCCGGCCCGTACGGCAGCGGTGCTCGCGCTGGCGTTCGCGCTGGCCGCCGCCGGGTGCAGCGGCTCCGGCGGCAAGGACTCCGAGGACAAAGCGGACGGCGGCGGCGCCAAGGGCAAGGGCGTCGGCACGCCCCGGATGACCATCGCGATGGTCACCCACTCGGGTGAGGGCGACACCTTCTGGGACATCGTCCAGAACGGCGCGGAGCAGGCCGCCGCGAAGGACAACGCGAAGTTCCTGTACTCCAACGACAAGGAGGCGCAGCAGCAGGCGCAGCTCGTCCAGGCGGCGATCGACCAGAAGGTCGACGGGCTGATCGTCACGCTCGCCAAGCCCGGCGCGATGAAGGCCGTCGTCGCCAAGGCGGTGAAGGCCGGCATCCCGGTGGTCACGGTCAACTCCGGCGGCCAGTACTCCAAGGGGTTCGGCGCGCTGACCCACATCGGCCAGGACGAGGCGGTGGCCGGCGAGGCGGTCGGCGCGGAGCTGGACGCCCGGGGCCGCAAGAAGGCGCTGTGCGTCATCCACGAGCAGGGCAACGTCTCGCTGGAGGACCGCTGCGCGGGCGTGAAGAAGGGCTTCGACGGGTCCACCCAGATCCTCAACGTCGAGGGCACCGACATGCCCTCGGCCCAGTCCTCCATCGAGGCGAAGCTCCAGGCGGACAAGTCGATCGACGCCGTCGTCACCCTCGGCGCGCCGTTCGCCGCCGCGTCCGTCAAGGCGAAGAACGGGGCCGGCAGCAAGGCCGAGATCGACACCTTCGACCTCAACGCCGAGGTGGTCAAGGGGCTCAAGGCCAAGGAGGTCGGCTTCGCCGTCGACCAGCAGCCGTATCTGCAGGGCTATGAGGCGGTCGACCTCCTCTGGCTCCAGAAGTACAACGCCAATGTCATCGGCGGTGGCAAACCGGTGCTCACCGGTCCCGCGATCGTCACGGAGAAGGATGTGCCGAAGCTTGAGAAGTACACCGCCCGAGGAACCCGATGAGTTCCCGGCGAACAGCGGTGACGGATACTTGGGCGGCCGGGCCCGGTCTTCCGCCGCCCACCCGTACCGAAACGCACAGCCGTACCGATCACAGCCGTACCGATACGCACGGCCGTACCGAAACGCGCAGTCAGAAGGGCAAGTCCTCGTGGCAAGGGTTCGAACAGGGGTACGCGCCGTGAGCGCCGTGCTGGCAGCGGTGGTCGTCACGTCCCTGGCGGGGTGCAGCAGCACCGGCGGCAAGCGCGCCGAGGAACGGGCGGAGCAGGCCACCCAGGGGCGGGCCGCGGTGAACACGCCGAAGTGGACGGTGGCCATGGTCACCCACTCGGGCGACGGGGACACCTTCTGGGACATCGTGCAGAAGGGCGCCAAGCAGGCCGCCGCCAAGGACAACATCAACTTCTTGTACGCGCATGACAAGGAGGCACAGCAGCAGGCGCAGCTCGTCCAGTCGTACATCGACCAGAAGGTCGACGGGCTGATCGTCACGCTCGCCAAGCCCGGCGCGATGAAGGCCGTCGTCGCCAAGGCCGAGAAGGCCGGCATCCCGGTGATCACGGTCAACTCCGGCTCCGCGGAGTCCAAGGAGTTCGGCGCGCTCAGCCACATCGGCCAGGACGAGACCATCGCGGGCGAGGCGGTCGGCGACGAGCTGAACAAGCGCGGCAAGAAGAAGGCCGTGTGCGTGCTGCACGAGCAGGGCAACGTCGGCCACGAGCAGCGCTGCGACGGGGCGAAGAAGACCTTCAAGGGCACGATGCAGAACCTCTACGTCGAGGGCACCAACATGCCCGACGTCGAGGCGTCCATCGAGTCCAAGCTCCAGTCCGACAAGTCGATCGACGCCGTCGTCACCCTCGGCGCGCCGTTCGCCCCCACCGCCGTCAAGGCCAAGGAGCAGGCGGGCAGCAAGGCCGAGATCGACACCTTCGACCTCAACGAGCAGGTCGCCCAGGACCTCGACGCGGGCGATCTCGGCTTCGCCGTCGACCAGCAGCCGTACCTCCAGGGATACGAGGCGGTCGACCTGCTCTGGCTCCACAAGTACAACTCGGACGTCCTCGGCGGCGGCAAGCCGGTCCTCACCGGCCCGCAGGTCATCACCGAGAAGGACGCCTCCGAGCTGGCGAAGTACACGAAGCGGGGCACCCGATGAGCGCCGACGCGACGCTGCTGGACGAACGGCTGCTGCACCGCTCGTACCTGCACCGCCTGATGGGCCGCCCGGAACTGGCCTCGATCGTCGGCGCCGCGGCCGTCTTCATCTTCTTCTCGATCATCGCGGACAGCTTCCTGCAGGCCTCCAGCCTCAGCACCGTGCTCTACGCGGCCTCGACGTACGGGATCATGGCCGTCCCCGTCGCGCTGCTGATGATCGGCGGCGAGTTCGACCTCTCCACCGGCGTGATGGTCACCTCGTCCGCGCTGATCTCCTCGATGATCAGCTACCAGATGACGGCGAACGTCTGGGTGGGCGTGGCGCTCTCGCTGCTCATCACGCTGGCCATCGGCTTCTTCAACGGCCTGCTGCTGACCCGCACCAAGCTGCCGAGCTTCATCATCACCCTCGCCACCTTCCTGATGCTGACCGGTCTGAACCTGGGCTTCACCAAGCTCATCAGCGGCACGGTCTCCACCAAGAGCATCGGCGACATGGAGGGCTTCGACTCGGCCCGCTCGCTGTTCGCCTCGCATCTGACCATCGGCGGCGTCGACCTCCAGATCACCATCCTGTGGTGGGCGGTGCTCGTCGCGGTCGCCACCTGGGTCCTGCTGCGCACCCGCGCGGGCAACTGGATCTTCGCGGTCGGCGGCGGCTCGGAGGCGGCCCGCGCGGTCGGCGTCCCGGTCAACAAGACCAAGATCGGGCTCTATCTGGCGGTGGCCTTCGCCGCCTGGGTCTCCGGCCAGCACCTGCTGTTCTCGTACGACTCGATCCAGTCGGGCGGCGGCGTCGGCAACGAGCTGCTCTACATCATCGCGGCCGTCATCGGCGGCTGTCTGATGACCGGCGGGTACGGCTCGGCGATCGGGTCGGCCGTCGGCGCGTTCATCTTCGGCATGACCAGCAAGGGCATCGTGTACGCGCAGTGGAACCCGGACTGGTTCAAGTTCTTCCTCGGGGCGATGCTGCTGCTCGCCACGCTGCTCAACGCATGGGTCCGCAAGCGTGCGGAGGCATCCAAGTGACCACATCCCCGGACACCGTCCCGGAAGCCGCCCCGGCCGCGCCGCCGCTGGTCGAGCTGAGCGGCGTCAGCAAGTTCTACGGCAACATCAAGGCCCTCGAAGACGTCAGCCTGGAGGTGCACGCGGGCGAGATCACCTGCGTGCTCGGTGACAACGGCGCGGGCAAGTCCACCCTCATCAAGATCATCTCTGGGCTGCACCGGAACGACACCGGCAGCTTCACCATCGAGGGCGAGGAGGCCAAGCTCGGCTCCCCCCGCGCGGCGCTCAACCGGGGCATCGCCACCGTCTACCAGGACCTCGCGGTCGTCGCCCTGATGCCGGTCTGGCGCAACTTCTTCCTGGGCTCCGAACCCACCAAGGGCAAGGGACCGCTGCGCCGGCTCGACGTCGACAGGATGCGCAGGACCACCCGGAGCGAGCTGCTCCGGATGGGCATCGACCTGCGTGACGTCGACCAGCCGATCGGCACCCTCTCCGGCGGCGAGCGGCAGTGCGTGGCCATCGCCCGCGCCGTCTACTTCGGCGCCAAGGTGCTGGTCCTGGACGAGCCCACGGCCGCGCTCGGCGTCAAGCAGTCGGGCGTCGTGCTCAAGTACGTCGCGGCGGCCCGGGACGCGGGTCTCGGCGTGGTGCTGATCACCCACAACCCGCACCACGCCTACCTCGTCGGCGACCGCTTCATCCTGCTCAAGCGCGGCGCGATGGCCGGCAGCCACGCCAAGTCCGAGATCACCCTGGACGAGCTGACCCGGCAGATGGCGGGCGGCAGCGAGCTGGAGGAGCTGAGCCACGAACTGGCGCGGGCACCGGCCCCCGACCACCTCGGAGGACACCCCGAGAGCTGAGGGCGGGGGGCGCGGAGGGGACGGAGGGGACGGAAGGGGCGGGCGGAGCGGAGCCGACAAGCGGCTGCCGCAGCGGGCCGCCGCCCCCTCCGTCCCCTCCGGTCACTCCCTCCGCGCTTCGCCCCACCCGCCACCGCCGTGCGCCCGAGCACACCAGTGGGGCACAATCGGCCGTGACGACCGCCCCCCGAGGCCCTCCGCGGCCTCCCGAGATCCACCAGGGACCGATGAGTACGTACCGCGAGCTGGCTCACCGGGGATCCGCCCGGGCCACCGTCCTGCGCACGATCGGCACCCGCGAGCGCCGCTCGCACCTCACCGCACCCCGGGTGCCCACCGTCGGCATCGACATCGGCGGCACCAAGGTCGCCGCGGGAGTCGTCGACGCCGACGGCAACATCCTGGAACAGCTGCGCACCGAGACGCCCGACAAGTCCAAGAGCCCCAAGGTCGTCGAGGACACCATCGTCGAGCTGGTCCTGGACCTCTCGGACCGGCACGACGTGCACGCCGTGGGCATCGGCGCGGCCGGTTGGGTCGACGCGGACCGCTCCCGGGTGCTGTTCGCCCCGCACCTGTCCTGGCGCGACGAGCCGCTGCGGGACGCGCTGGCGGCCCGGCTCGCGGTGCCCGTGCTGGTCGACAACGACGCCAACAGCGCGGCCTGGGCCGAGTGGCGCTTCGGCGCCGGGCGTGACGAGGAGGACCTCGTCATGATCACCCTCGGTACCGGCATCGGCGGCGCCATCCTGGAGGACGGCCAGGTCAAACGCGGTCGCTTCGGCGTCGCGGGCGAGTTCGGCCATATGCAGGTCGTCCCCGGCGGCCACCGCTGCCCGTGCGGCAACCGCGGCTGCTGGGAGCAGTACAGCTCCGGCAACGCCCTGGTGCGCGAGGCCCGCGAGCTGGCCGCGGCCGACTCCCCGGTCGCCTACGAGCTCATCAAGCAGGTCAACGGCAACATCTCGGAGATCACCGGACCGCTGATCACCGAACTCGCCCGCAAGGGCGACCCGATGTGCATCGAACTGCTCCAGGACATCGGCCAGTGGCTCGGCATCGGCATCGCCAACCTCGCCGCCGCCCTCGATCCCGCCTGCTTCGTCATCGGCGGCGGCGTCAGCGCGGCCGACGACCTGCTGATCGGCCCGGCCAGGGAGGCCTTCCGGCGCAATCTCACCGGCCGCGGCTACCGGCCCGAAGCCCGCATCCTCAAGGCCGAACTCGGCAACGAGGCCGGCCTCGTCGGCGCCGCCGACCTGGCCAGGCTCGTCGCCCGCCGCTTCCGCCGCGCCAACCGCCGCCGGGTCGAGCGCTACGAGCGCTACGCGCAGGCGGGCCGCCGATGACCCCGGCCGACCACACCTCCGACAACGGCGCGCCGGACGGCCCCGACGCCGGCGACGGCTCCGCGGGCCGCGACTCCGGCGGCCGCGGCGGGGGCGAGCGCAACGGCTCCGCCTCCGACGGCTCCGGTGGCGCGGAGCGCCCCGCCGTGCCCAGGCAGCCGCAGCGCGCGGACAGCCCCGACGCACTGCCGCCGGGCGAGGAGCCGCAGCGCCCGCCCCGCCGCTGGCTCACCGCGCTGATCATCTTCCTGCTGATCGCGGTGCCGGCCGGCTATCTGCTGATCTCCGTCCAGCAGAGCCGCGACAGCGGCCGGGACAAGGAGACCAAGGCGTCCGCCGACGGCCTCGCCCCGGGCTGGCCCACCAAGGTCCAGCGCCGCATCTACGACATGCCGATCCCGCGCTACTCCGACGACGTCGCGTTCTACGAGACGAACTCCTGGGCCGACAGCTCGCTGTACGTGCAGTTCATCACGTCCCCGGTGGGCCTCGACCGCTTCCTGCGGCTGTCCGGCGCCGACGCTTCCACGCTGAAGCGGGGCGGGAACACCATCACCGCGAAGCAGGCCGCGGCGGTCGGCTGGAAGCTCGGCTCGGGCAAGGACTGGAAGGGTACGGTCTTCCGGCAGAAGGGCGCCGAGCCCGACCTCCAGATCACCGTGGACTACCACAACCCCCGGCACCCCAAGGCCTACATCATCTCGACGGCCGCGTTCTGACGCACAGCCGCCCGGCGCCGCCCGAAGCCCGCTCCGGGCACCCCCGGGCGGCCCCGGGACGCCGCCCCGGCCCCCGGCGGCCCGCACCGCGCCCGCCGCCCGAGCACGGCGCGCGCGCACCCGTACGCGCCCCCCGCGGCCGGCCCCAGGGGAGGCGTCCGGCCGACCCGGATGCGGAACCCCCGCCCGAAGGCGGTTACCGTGACCCGGTGAGCGAGCAGAAGACCCTTCAGCACCGGATAGACGGCCCCGACGACGCGCCCGTCCTCGTCCTCGGCGCCTCGCTGGGCACCACCTGGCACATGTAGGCGGAACCGTCTTCTGACGTCCACGGGGTCCGAAACAGTGCTGTTTGCGTAGACGGGGTCCTTGTGGTCCGGGTGCGTCAATGGTGTTCGTGACTCGCATGTGACAGATCAGGCGATGCAGAACCCCCGCTGGCTCGCCCCAGCAGGGGGTTCTGTGACGTGCGGAGTCGGGTTCGCCCGGTGGCCTTGGGGTCTGCCAGGGGCGGGTGCGATCGGGGCGCGGCCAGGAAGTCGATGGTCGGGTCGAGCGTCGCGGATGCGCATGCCGGGCGGAGGTCTCGCCGTACCGGACGGCGGCCTCCTCGTCCCGTCAGTCGCTTTTCGTCACTGCGACCCAGCGGCCACGAGCGTCGCGGTGATGGGTTTGAGCTCGGTGACCAGCTCGTCGAGTTCGGCTGCTGAGGCGCGAGCGGGCTGTTCCTTGGCGTTGCCCTCACGTGAAGTGCGCAAGTTAGATCAACGCCGCAATCTTCGCCACACAGTGATCTCGCTGCGCTCCTGAGCAACCCACACCGGGGCCCCGAACGTCTTGTCCTGTATCCATCTCAGCGCCGCAACAGGGCTGAGCATCCTCAAGGCCGATCGCCACTTCGACGTTTGACGGGCCTGCCAGTACTCGTTCTGCCGACGTACTGTCCCCAGCTTCCCTGCGGGTGCTGGTGCGAGCAGGGGGACCAGATCACGTTGGCTCGGATTTCTGAAAGTTGGCAGAATGTAGACCATCCCCCCTCCCGCCTGGCTGGCCTGCGGCGAAGGGTGAGAATTGATCCGAGCGCCATTGCAGCACAAGCTCACCTTCACCTCTTCGAGCCTCAGCCGGACAGATTGCAACGCCCGAAATAGGTCGTCACCATCCGCCTCGAAAGACCCTTCGGTGCTCCCGATCACTGCCACACGCCATGGCGGTTCCGTCGAAGTATGGACAACCCACTCATCCACTCCGCTAGGCGTACACACTGTCACCAGAGTCTTATCCATTGGGTCTGCGTCCTGAATTCTCGATCACTTCTCCAGTTGGCTGACCCCACTCCCAGCGCCTTGCCTTAGTGATCATTGATGGGTCGATTCCATTCGGGAAGATGATCTCCCTCTCGGCCCGGAATACGTAACTCCAGGGAAGAACCTTATTGACTCTGATCCCCGGTCCCGGGTTGCTGATCTCGTAGACCCAGGTCTTTCCCTTGGCGTGCTGGGGAACATCGCTCCGAGGGACTCTCGATCGCTCGTTCCAACCCAGGCGGACGGAGTATTGTTTCGCCCATAGTCGTGAATGTCGGCATTGCTTCCCTTTGACTTAAATCCCTCAGGGAACACCGCACTAGGATGCCTGTCATCTCCGCGGTAGACCCGACGCAGATTAACGATAGCTCGTGGGTCGACATCAATATTGGAGAAGGGGTTGACCTTTGGAGCTTTGAGCGCGCCCAGGCCAGGGATCACGCTACCGAGTGCGCCCCCTGCGGCTCCGAGGAGAAGGTCTGCTGGGCTGGTGGGTTGGCACTGGACCGACAGATGCGCGGCGTTCTCCGCGCCGACGTGGCCGTCCGGCCAGATCTCGGGGTCGGAGTTGGCCGCCGCGAGGCCGAGGACGACGCAGTCGCCGGGCCGGATCTGCCGCCCGCCGAGCGTGGTGTCCCGGGTGGCCCAGCGGCCGATGAAGGTCTGGGTCGGGGTGTCGCGCCACAGCACCTCGTTGAGCGCCTGGTCGACGCTGAGGCGGCCCCCGGAGACGTTCAGGGCGAAGCGCTCGTCGGTCAGGAGCAGCCGCAGCGAGTTGCAGATCCAATTGGCGGTCGGCTGCTGGGCGGCGGCGATCACGGAGATGAGGTCCTGCACGATCTCCTCGTCGGCCAGGCCCGCCGGGTGGTCGAGCATCCGCGAGGTGACGTCCGAACCGGGCTGCTCCTTCTTCTCCCGGAGCAGCGCGTGCACCCGCTCGCCCAGCCGACCGTTCCGCGTGCGCCGTCGCCCACGCACGCGGTGCCACCCGGGCCATTCTGGAATCCCTCGGGCAGCCGCAGATCGCGCTCGAGGACGCCGAGACCGTCTTCTGGTCGTCTCCGAACTCGTCACCAACGCCGCGCGTCACGGCGGCCGTACCTTCACGCTCCGCCTGACCGCCGACCCCGACACCATCGAGGTCGCCGTCGTCGACGCCAGTCCGCAGGCACCGCGCATGCGCACCCCCGACCGTTGCGGCGGCACGGGAGGCTTCGGCTGGCACATGGTCAACCACCTCGCCCGCGCCACCTCGGTAACCCGTCGGCCCTCCGGCGGAAAGACGGTAAGTGCCTTCCCCGTCCGGCACCGCTAAGCCGGCAGTGCCGGTGGCCAGGAGTAGTAATCACTCAGCGTTGAGAGGAGCCGTGCGGACGGCAGCAGGCACCCTTACGCGGCTTGGGTGAGTGCGTAGCCCGGTGAGGGCTGTTGCCAAGTCCCATGCGTTGGGACCGTACCTTACGCGAGAAATGCACTAATTTACCCTTACGGGGGGTGTTGCCCAACCTATATGAGTCAACGTCAAGAGACCTGCTGGTCAAGCGTATTGAGGGGCTCCGGCAGTCCCGCCGCCGAATTTCAGCTGCGATTGACGTCACTACCGCTGGGGCTCCTTGCTCGGGTCCTTCCCATTTGTGGGGCCTGCGCGGTGCGCCACGGTGGCTGCGACGCACGGGAGTACTGCCGCCGGACGCCTTCCAACGGGCCACGACCGCACCGCCGAGGTAGTCCGGGATCTCGTTCTCGCCGAAGCTGTCATCCGCATCTGAGGGGGCGTTTGTTTCCGCTGTGCCAGCTTCCGTCGCCCACCCAGAAGGACTTGTCGCCGTCGGTAGTCAGAGGCCCCTGTGCAGAGACGCCGAAGAGGGAGGGGTTGCCCCGTCGCCGCCTGTCACGCCGGAGAACGCCACCACTGCGTGGTCCTTGTTGCTCTTCGACGTCATCAGCAGCTCCGTCACCCCGTCCACGGTGGCGTCCTGACCCGACGTCGGGAGCTTGACCCGCGCCCCGGTCAAGGTCACGGCACCGGTCTTCAGGTCGCGGGCGACGACTTGGGTGGACTTCCGTCCTCGGCGTCCTTGCGGAAGAGCACCGCCTTGGCGTGCGGTGCGTAGACCGGGTCGCTCAGTCCTTCCGATTCCTTGGCCCAGCCGTTGGTGGCGTCGTACACAGGGGGCAGTTTCTGCTTGTGTGCCGCGGGTGCTGTGCCGTTGGGATCCTTGCCGTTGGCGTCGCCCCAGCCGCAGCCCGCTACACCCAGCAGCAGCGACAACACCGCCGCCCTGAAGCGGATCACGGCCGAATGGGGGTGGCCCGGCCGAACCCTCGTCGGCGCCGAGGCCGCCGAGGCGGCATGGCTCCTGGTACAGCACGCCGACGGCGACCCGGACTTCCAGGCGCACGCCCTCGACCTGCTCGACGACGCCGTGTACCTCGGCGAGGCCGAACCCCGCCACTTCGCACACCTCACCGACCGCACCCGCATCGCCCAAGGCCAACCACAGCTCTACGGCACGCAGTACAGAAACGACGAACAGGGCTTACGCCCCCACACCGTTGCAGCGACCGCCACGGCCAGTCGTCACCAGACCAATCCCCACGGGCCTGACAACGCAGTGCGCGGCCTTATCGGCCACGCAGTCGCAGACTGACACCGCTACAGAGTTGGTTGTCTCGGCAAACTCCGTGGCGCCGAAGAGCCGCGGACCGCGGCGCCTGGGCAGCAGGAGGTCCCGTGCAGCGCCGACCCGGCGTACTCCATCGTCGGCAGGCTGGGATGGGCTGGACGTCGCGGTTGGGTTCCGATCTGGGCTCCGGTGTGCAAACGTCTTCATCTCCAGTACCACATGCCGTCAACGGAAGTCACCTCTCCGCTTCTTCGCCATGGCTGGTTATGATCGGCACCCCACACCCCGCCAAAGCCGAATCAGACTTCCCCCAGTCCGTACCCCCGGACTGCGTCCGGTCCGGCTGTTGGGCCGTTCCCGCTGCTTTCCCCGTTCCCGAGGGCTGATGTCTCCCATAGAACCCGAAGACCCACGAGGGCAGTCGACGACTCGTCGGCGGCGTACCGTGCACCTGCGCACTATGCTCATTTGGCTGGCAATCGTCCCTATTCTGGCGATGAGTGCCCAAGTGGCCGTGACCGTACAGCGGTTGCTGGACCAGTCGGAGCACCTGCGCGCCGATGTGGCAGCTGGTGAGCACATCGACGTACCCCTGTCCAGGCTGATGGCCGACGTACAAGCTGAGCGGACGGCGACCGCCGCACGGTGGGCGGGTGGCTCCGTGTCCCACGACGAGCTGCGCGACCAGCGCGCAGCCACGGACCGGGCCGCGGACGACTTCCTCCGGTCGGCGGACAGAGCTCTGGCGACGACCGAGCACGAGGAGGAGCGTTACCTCTCGGAGCTGAAGAGCAGCCTCACGGACCTGGCCGCGTACCGCGAGCGCACGGACGCCCACAGCGGAGGCGCGGAACGGACGATTGGCTACTACTCCGAACTCATCGAAGCCATGATCCGGGTGTACCAGAACGAGTTCAGCCACGCGGAAGACGCCGAGCTCATCCAGCAGAGCGGCACGGTCGTCACGGTGTTCACGGTGTCCGAGATGGTGGCGCGCGAGACCACCCTCCTTGAGTTGGCCGGGCCGTCCAGGCGGCTGAGCCCCTCCGGGTTCGCCGAATTCGTCAACTCCGTCGGATCCCAGCGGTACCAGTACGACGAGTGGGTCGCGCCGTATCTGACGGCCAAGGACAAAGCGGCCTACGACCAGATCATCGCCTCGGACGCCTGGAAGACGAAGGTCCGCATCGAGGACGCGGTCATCTCCGACCACCAGAACATCGAGTCCGGCATCAAGCTACCCAAGGAGACCGACGCCTGGCGGCCCGCGTATGACAAGTTCGCGGCGCGCCTTGACGCGCTCAACGTGGAACAGTCGCGGGCACTACTCGCGCACGCCGACGCCAAGGCCACGCAGCTGGAGACCGAGGTCATCTGGCTGATCGTCGGAAACGGCGCCGCCCTCCTCGCCGTCGCGGCCGTCATCGTGCTCACCACGCGCTCCGTGCTCCGCCGCCTGCGCGGTCTGCACCAACGCACGGTGGTCATCGCTGAGGACACGCTGCCGGATGTCGTGTCCCGACTCCAGCGCGGACAGCCCGTCGACGACGACGCGCTGCCCGCGGTGAGCGGAGAGCAGGACGAGGTCGGACGTATCAGCGACGCGTTCGCCCGGGTCGTATCCGTATCCGTCGACGGGCATGCGCAGCTCGCGGCCGAGCGTCATGGCTTCGGGATGTTCGCCGCGGGCATCGCCTCGCGCACCGGAAACCTGGTCAGCCGCCAGTTGACCCTCACCGACGAACTGCAGGACACCTTCGGTCACGACAAGGAGCTGCTCGCCCAGTTGATGCGATCTGACCAATTGACGGTGGGTATGCGTCGCCAGATCGAGAACCTGCTCATCCTGGCGGGTGGCGAGATCCCCGATCCGCACATCGAGCCCATGCGCGTCGCCGACCTGCTGCGCGAAGCCGCCGCGGAAGTCGAGGACTTCCGGCGGATCGAGCGCCAGGCCCTGGACGAGATCAGCGTGGCACCGCGGGTGATCAGCGAGATCAGCCACCTCCTCGCGGAGCTGCTTGACAACGCCACCCGGTTCTCCCCGCCGAAGTCGAAGGTGGTCGTACGGGCTGAACTGGTGACAGACGGCCTTTCGATCGAGGTCGAGGACCGCGGGCCTCGGGTGACCGCCGCAACCTACGAGGAGATGAACGGGCGTCTGCACTCGGCGCCGCCGTACTCCGTCCTCGCGGAGAACGCGCACCGGCTCGGACTCTTCGTGGTCGGCCACCTCACCGAACAGCTCCGCGCCAAGGTGACGCTGCGCCGCTCGGTATACGGGGGTACGTCGGCCGTGGTGATCCTTCCCAAGGACCTCCTGATACCAACCGAACCGGTCCGGGCGGGAAAGGCAGCGCCGCGCATGTCGGCGCCGTCCACCCCGGCGCCGAGCCCCCGCGAAGAGGGCAAACCCGAGCTGGTCCTGCACACGAAGACCGAGCTGCCCAACCGTAGAACGCGAGAGGGCTCGCCCGAGCGGCCGGTGGAGAGTAAGTCTCCGGTCCCTCCCTTGACACGGGACGGTGACGCGAAGCCGGCCCTCCCCGAGCGGGTCCCGCAGGCCCACATCGCCGAGCAGCTCCGCGCGCCCCGCGCACCGGAGACTGCCGTTGATCAGGACGCGGCGACACCCGAAGAGGTGGCCGACGCCTGGGCGGACTACGAGCACGGGACCCAGTCAGTGGAAGAAGAGCTGCGACAGGATCAGCCATGACGACAACGAACGACATGATCTACAGCGTCCTGGACAACAACCTGAACAGGATCGCCGGCATCCAGGGAGCCGTACTCCTGTCCAACGACGGGATCAAGCTCAGCTCGTACCAGCTGGAGCGGGACCAGGCGGAGCGCATAGCCGCCGCGTCCTCCGGCATCGCGGCCACCATGAAGGCGATATCCAGGGAGGTCGACGGCGGCCGGGTAATCCGCCAGCTGGTCGAGATGGACGACAGCTATCTCTGCATCGTCGGGTGCGGGGAGGGCAGCACGCTCATCGTGGTGACCTCCCGCAAGGCGCGGCTCGGGGAACTGGGCGGCGAGGCCGTGCGAACCGCCCAGGCGCTCGGTGAGTGGCTGAGTACGCCTGACCGCAGCCAGGCGCAGCCGTCGTAATGGCGGACGAGCCCGGTCCGCGACAGGACGGCCGCCGCCGTACGCGCCTGTACGCCCTGACCGATGGTCGTACGGCGGCTATCCACACCGTCCTCACCATGGACACCACGATCACGGCGGTGGCCGTCCCGGACGGCCACGACGGTCTGCCCACCGAGTGGCAGGCCATCCTCGCCATGTGCCCGCCGCCGGGCGGCCTGGCGGTCGCCGAGATCGCGGCGCGCATGCGCATCCGCCTCACTCCGATGACGCTTCTTCTCGGCGAACTCGCGGATCGGGGGCTGATCGAACACCGGCCGCCCCTGGAAGGGGCCGAGACCACCAATGTCCACCTGCTCATGAAAATCAGGGACAACCTTGCCCGGATATGACACCCCTGCCCAGGAAGCGGACCCCGTCAAGATCCTCATCGCTGGGGGATTCGGCGTCGGCAAGACGACCCTGGTCGAGACGGTCTCCGAGATCGAGCCTTTGCGCACCGAGGAACGGCTGACGAGCGCGGGCGTCGGCGTCGACGACCTCGACGGCATCGAGTCCAAGGCGGTCACGACCGTCGCGATGGACTTTGGCCGCCTCACCCTCACCGACGCACAGGTCGTCCTCTACCTGTTCGGCACACCAGGCCAGGAGCGCTTCTGGTTCATGTGGGACGACTTGCTGAACGGGGCACTCGGGGCGATCGTCCTTGTCGACACACGACGCCTCGACCGCGGCTTCCCAGCCGTCGACTTCTTCGAGAACCGAGGGCTTCCGTTCGTGGTCGGCGCGAACTGCTTCCACGGCGAACAGCCGTACACCGCCGAGGAGATCGGGGCGGCACTGCATCTGCGTGACCCGAACACACCCGTCCTCATGCTCGATGCTCGCTCCCGTGACGACGCGCGCGGTGCGCTGCTCTCGCTTCTGGACCTGCTCATTGCCAAGGCGGGGGCCGTGGCGACCGGCTGACACAGGCGATGCGCGCGAGGCGCTGTGGCGAAGCGCTCGGCGGTACGGCGGGACAGATCTTGTTCACCGTGTGGTGCTCAAGCTCTGTTGTTGGGCGGGACCTAGGAAGGTTTCCCGGTGAGTCACGCCGAACCTCGTACGTGCCATCACACTCGATGCTGTATCCCGAATCGCCCGGGGGCGTGATCAAGGGGGCAAGCCTTGATCCTAGCGACTGAGGGAGAGCACAGCCCGGAGGACCTACTGTCCATACGGTCACGAGTGCACGCCGCGTCTCGGCAGCGCCGGAGCGGGGCGAGGCCCGCTAGTTCCACCCCGGCGATGTGACATCTCGTGACAGATGAGAGGATCAGGCGAGTGAGTGAGACACCGAAGAGCACCCTGCAATACCGCTTTGACGGGCCAGAAGACGCCCCAGTCCTGATCCTGGGTCCCTCGCTGGGCACCACCTGGCACATGTGGGACCGGCAGATCCCCGAGCTGACCCGCCACTGGCGGGTCCTGCGCTACGACCTGCCCGGCCACGGCGGCGCGCCCGCGCACCCGGCCGCGGCCGTCGGCGGCCTCGCCGACCGGCTGCTCGCCACGCTCGACTCGCTCGGCATCGAGCGCTTCGGCTACGCGGGCTGCTCGATCGGCGGCGCGATCGGCGCGGAACTGGCACTGCGCCACCCCCACAGGGTCGCCTCGCTCGCCCTGATCTCCACCTCCGCCCGCTTCGGCACCGCCGACTCCTTCCGGCAGCGCGGCGTGGTCGTGCGGACGAACGGACTCGACCCGATCGCGCGCAGCGCGCCCGAACGCTGGTTCACCACCGCGTTCGCCGCCGCCCAGCCCGCCATCGTCGAGTGGTCCGTGCAGATGGTGCGCACCACCGACCCCGGCTGCTACATCGCAGCCTGCGAGGCGCTCGCCGCCTACGACATACGCAACGAGCTGAGCCGGATCAGCGTGCCGACCTTGGTCCTGGTCGGCGCGGACGACCCGGTGACCCCGCCCGCCGACGCCCGGGTGCTCGTCGCCGGCATCCCCGACGCCCGGCTGGCACTCGTCCCCGCGACCTCGCACCTGGCCCCCGTCGAGCAGCCCGCGGCAGTCACCGACCTGCTCATCCGGCACCTCACCACCGCCTGGCAGGCCGCCCCCGTAAACGTCGGCCCGCCGCCGGCCGCGATCACCGCGCCGGCCCCCAAGCCCGTACTGAGCCCGCCGCCGCCCCCCGCCGCGCCCCCCGCCGAGATCGAGGCGCGGCCCGTCGCCGTCGGGGCGGCCCGCCCCGACGCGTACGAGCAGGGCATGAAGGTACGCCGCGAGGTGCTCGGCGACGCACACGTGGACCTCGCCGTCGCGGACGCCGACGACTTCACCGACGGCTTCCAGGACTTCATCACCCGCTACGCGTGGGGCGAGGTCTGGAGCAGACCGGGGCTCGACCGGCGGACCCGCAGCGTCATCACCATCACCGCGCTCGTCGCCCGCGGACACCTCGACGAGTTGGCCTTCCACACCCGCGCCGCGCTGCGCAACGGCCTGACGCCCGCCGAGATCCAGGAAATCCTGATGCAGAGCGCCGTGTACTGCGGGGTGCCGGCCGCCAACTCGGCGTTCGTGGTGGCCCAGCGCGTCATCCGGGAAGAGACCACACCCGAGGCGTAACCGGGTGCCGGGGGTGAAGAATGGGGCGTGCACGGATCCGCGGCGGACCGTCGCCCCAGCGGGGTGACGTCCGGCCGGGCCGCGCGCCACCGGCCACCGACGGAAGGACCCCGCATGAAGCTCACCAAGAAGGGCCACGCCTGCATCCGGCTGGAGAAGGACGGGCAGGTCCTGGTCATCGACCCGGGCGGGTTCAGCGAAGAGGACGCCGCCGTCGGCGCGGACGCCGTCCTGATCACGCACGAGCACATGGACCACTTCAAGGAGGACCGGCTGCGCGCCGCGCTGGAGGCCAACCCGGCCGCTGAGATCTGGACCCTGCGCAGCGTCGCCGACCAGCTCACCGCGGCCTTCCCCGGCCGGGTGCACACCGTCGGCCACGGCGACGCGTTCACAGCGGCCGGCTTCGAGATCGAGGCGCACGGCGAGCTGCACGCGGTCATCCACCCGGACATCCCCCGGATCACCAACGTCGGCTACGTCGTGGACGGCTCGCTGTTCCACCCCGGCGACGCGCTGACCGTCCCGGACCGCCCCGTCGAGACCCTGATGCTGCCGGTGCACGCCCCGTGGAGCAAGGTCGGCGAGATCATCGACTACGTCCGCGAGGTCAAGCCGCGGCGGGCCATCGACATCCACGACATCCTGCTCACCGACATCGGCCGCCCCATCTACGACATGATGCTCGGCCCCAACGGCCCCGGCGTCGGCGGCGCGGAACACTCCCGGCTGATCCCCGGCGAGAGCGTGACACTGTGAGCCGGAGCGCCGGTACCGCTGCCGCTGTCAGTGCCGCCCGGTAGGTTGTCGGACATGCGCATCGCCACATGGAACGTCAACTCGATCACCGCCCGGCTGCCCCGGCTGCTCGCCTGGCTGGAGAGCAGCGGCACGGACGTGCTGTGCGTCCAGGAGACCAAGTGCTCCGAGGCGCAGTTCCCCTTCGGCGAGCTGCGCGAGCTGGGCTACGAAGCCGCGGTCCACGCCACAGGCCGCTGGAACGGCGTCGCGCTGCTCTCCAAGGTCGGCCTGGAGGACATCGTGGCCGGCCTGCCCGGCGGCCCCGAGTACGACGGCGCGCAGGAGCCGCGCGCCATCTCGGCGACCTGCGGCGGGGTCCGCCTCTGGTCGGTCTACGTCCCCAACGGGCGCGAGGTCGACCACGAGCACTACGCCTACAAGCTCCGCTGGTTCGAGGCGCTGAGCGCGGCGGTCGCCGCCGACACGACGGGCGAGCGGCCCTTCGCCGTCCTCGGCGACTTCAACGTCGCGCCGACCGACGAGGACGTCTACGACCCGGCCGTCTTCGCCGGCCTCACCCACGTCACCCCGGCCGAGCGGGCAGCCCTGGCCAAGCTCCGCGACGCGGGTCTCACTGACGTGATGCCCCGCCCCCTGAAGTACGACCGCCCGTACACCTACTGGGACTACCGCCAGCTCGCGTTCCCGAAGAACCGGGGCATGCGGATCGACTTGGTCTACGGCAACGAGCCGTTCGCCAAGGCGGTCAAGGACAGCTACGTGGACCGCGAGGAGCGCAAGGGCAAGGGCGGCTCGGACCACGCGCCGGTCGTCGTGGACTTGGATCTCTGAGTCGCGGCAGGCAAGTTACCCGGCCCTTCGGCCGCGCTGTCCTCAATCGCCGGACGGGCTGAATTCAGCCCGTCCGGCGATTGAGGACACTCGTCCACCGGGCGAATCTGGTCAACCGTCGCGGTCACCGCGCTAGCGCACCAGCTTCGCCAGATCGATCGACTCCCCGATCGCCCGCAACCCCGCATCGCCCGGATGCAAGTGATCGCCGCTGTCGTAGACCGGCAGAATCCGCTGCGGGCGCTCCGGATCCCGCACCACCGCGTCGAAGTCGAGGACCGCGTCGAACACCCCGCCGGCGGCGCGGATATACGCGTTCACCGCGCTGCGCCGGGCCTCCACCGCAGGCGTGCAGTCGGCGTAGCCCTCGCACGGGGCGACGGTCGCCACGACCACCCGCAGCCCCCGGGCACGCGCCCGCTCCGCGATGGCGCGCAGCCCCGCGTTCACCTGGTCCGCCGAGGTGCCCGAGCGGACATCGTTGATGCCCTCGAAGATGATGACCGTACGGGCCGAGGTCTGCGCGAGCACGTCCCGGTCCAGCCGGTGCTGGGCGCTCACCCCGCCGGTGTCGGTGCTGACCCCGTCGCCCGGGTAGCGGTCGGTCACGATGCGGTTCGCCGAGACGCCGTGGTTGAGCACGCCGTACTTCGGCACCGCGCTCTGGCCGCGCAGCCGCCGCGCCAGCACGTCCGGCCAGCGCCGGTTGGCGTCGGGCGTGGACCGGGTGCCGTCGGTGATCGAGTCGCCGAGGGTCAGCACCGATCCCGGCCCGCCCGCGACGTCGACGCCGGTGAGCAGTGGCCAGGTCGTCAGCGTTCCGGTGAAGGCGTCACCGGCGCTGTCGCCGCTGCGGTCCCCGCTGCCCGGCGCGCTGAGATAGGACCGCTGGGTGGCCTGGGCGTGCACCGGCACGGCGGCGACGGTGCCCGGCAGATGGATGCTGACCAGCAGGTTCGCGTCGGCCGGTACCGCGAAGCCGACCGGATCGCTGAAGGCCTGCGCGCCGGCCGGAATCTCGGCCCCGGAACCGCCGCCGAAGCTGAGCCGGACCGGGAGCCCGGCTGCCGCCGCGCCCGCGCCCTGGAGCGCGACGGAGGCGTGACCGATCCGGACGGGGGCCGCGGCGAAGGTGTTGTCGAGCCGTATTCGGGCCCGCGGCCCGCCCGCGCTGGTGTGCACGACGAGCCGCAGGGTCTGGTCCGTCCACGGCCCGACGGCGGTGTACCCGGCGGTGGAAGCGGCCCAGCTCCCGGTCCAGCCGGTAGCCGGCCGGCGCACCGAGGCGGCGAAGACGTGCAGGTCGGCGGTGTGGCCCGGGTCTTTGGGCAGCACCACCGAGGCGATCTCGCGGTCCTGCCGCACCGGAACGCTGACCGCGTACAGCCGGACCTTCTCCGCGCGTTGCCCGCCCGGCGAGTTGAGATGCGGCAGCGCCACGGCCTTGGTGGCGAGCGGGCCGCCGCGCCAGTCCGGGGCGGTCAGGGTGTAGCCGCTGCGGGAGCCGTCGCGGTAGCGCACCGTCCCGCTGCCGGCCGCCCCCGCGCCGGGGCCGTCCGGGGAGCTGCTCGCGACGAGGAACGATATCGCCTCGCCGCGCCCGCGCAGCCGTACCGACTGCCCGTCGGCCCGTATGTTGTCGGGCCGCCCGGCGGCCGAGCGCGGCCAGCTCAGCCGGGCCCCGTCGATGGCGAGCGTACGGCCGGGGGCCCATCCCGCGGCGGCGAGGTCGCGCGCGGACAGCGAGTTTCCGCCGCCGTCGAAGTCGGCGTCGCCGGGGGCGGCGTCGTCGCTGACCGCGGTGTTGTCGAAGAGCCGCTCCAGCGGCCGTGGTTCACGCGGGACCGGCCGGGCCTCGGCCGCCGCGGGGACGGCCGTCACGACGAGGGCGCCGACCAGCGCCCCGACGACGGCTGGGAAGGTACCGGAACTCCAGGGGTGCGCGTGCATGAACGACCCTTCCCGTGTCGTGGCGACAGGTGCGGACTGAAGCTAGGGAGACGGACGAGGAACGTCAAGCAGGTCCATCCGGCCACCCGGCGTGTCGTGGCGCGCCGCGCGCCTGTGGTGCGGTGGCCCGCCCGGATGGGACGCTGAGCGGTATGAACATCCCTTTCTTGGACAACTGGCGCAAGCGGCGCGACGCGCAGTCCGGCGCGGCGCTGATCAGCGCGGTCGAGGAGGACCCGGAAGGCGTCGCCGAACTGCTGGCCGAGTGCGATCTGCTGCGCGCCCAGGCGGCCTCGGCAGGGCTTGAACTCGATGACTCGGTCGCCTCGTTGGCCGCGCTGGACCAACTGCTGCCCAGCTGGCGCGACGACCCCGAGGCGCTCCCCTGGCTCGGGAACGACGCGGGCCTGTACCTGGGCTCGGTCATTCTGCGGACGGTGCCCGGCGCGGTCTGGCAGGTCTGGCCGAACGGCCGGCCGGTCGTACGGCTGGTCTCCGGCCGGGAGATCAACGTGGTGCAGATCGGTCTCGACTGGGCGGTGAGCGGCGCGCCGGAGCTGTCGCAGGTCTACGCGGAGACCTCCGAGGCGTGAAGCGCGGGGCGCGTCCGCGCGGCGGCCCCGGCGCGACTCGAAGGTGAACGCCGCGCCGGGTCGCTGCCGCCGGGTCGCTGACGCCGGGCCGGGCACGCCGCTGCCGGGTGCGAAGTAGCGCCCGGCAGCGTGGAGCGGCCCCATCCGAGAGTCAGCGCTGCTCGCCGAGCGGCACAGAGACATACGACGGGTCGTCGGCGGGGGAGGAGAGGCTGAGCTTCGCCCCGCGCGGGTTGTGCTCGTTGTAGAGCGGGTCGACGGTGTCGACGACCAGCGCCAGCCGGTGCCCGGCCGGGACGTCGTACGCCGTCGAGAACAGCTCCAGGTCGACGCCGAAGGCCTGGCCAGGGGTCTTGCCGTGGAAGCTGAAGGGGGCGTTGGTGACCAGCTTGCCGATGCCCAGCGGGCCGACGTCGTAGAGGTAGGCGATGCCGGTGCCGCTCTCGGCGGTGCTCGACACCGTGGTGTGCAGCTTGGCGGTGCCGCGCACCCGCTGCTCGGCCGGGTAGCGCTCGGACTGCCAGACGGCGGACACCGAGCGCGGCAGCAGCGGGATCGAGGCGAGCGGTGGGATCTTGAGGAACTGGTCGAGTGCGTTGGTCAGCAGCACGATGCCGCCGTTGGCGCCCGAGTCGATATTGGTGTTGATCGTCTTGTTCCCGGCTAGGGCGAGCCGGTCGGTCTTGGCGCCGACGGCGGACCAGGTCGGGTAGCCCTCGTAGCCGCCGGTCGAGCGGGACTTGAGCTGCACGGGCTGCTCGCGGTCGACGCCGTTGTCGTCGCCCTTGAGGTAGTGGTCGAACCAGCGGTGGGCGTTGCTCCAGGTGTCATTGGGCAGGCCCAGCAGCCCCAGGCCCTCGGCGGTGGCGTGGTCGCCGGGCCGGAACTCCAGCCGCTTGGGGCCGGTGAGCTTCTCGTAGAACTTCGCGTACTGGTTCGGCGGGAAGATGGTGTCGCCCCACGCGTTGCCCATCATGATCGCCGCGCCGTTGGCGTTGATGTCGTTCAGGTAGGTGGCGGGGGAGCGCTTCTTCCCCCAGGCGATCATCTCGTCCTCCTGGTCCAGGTTGGAGGCGAGGAAGTCGTCGAGGGTCCGGGTGAGTTCGGCGCTCGGCCGGCCGGTGAGCGCGCCGAGGCCGCCGAGCAGCCCGGCGGCCTGGCGGTGCTGGGTGCGGCCGCTGTAGATCGATTCGATCAGATCCGCCCAGCCGCTCAGCGCGACGACGGCCTTGATCCGCTTGTCGAAGCCGGCCGCCAGCAGGCTGATCCCGGCCCCGTAGGACACCCCGGCCATACCGATCCGCGCCGGGTCGGCAGCGGTGTTGGCCAGCGTCCAGTCCAGCACGGCGGAGACGTCGGCGACGTCCGGCGGCCCGGCCGTCTCGATCTCGCCACCGGAGCGCCAGAAGCCGCGCGAGGTGTAACTGACCACGACGTAGCCGGAGTCCGCAAGCTTCTTGGCCTGCGCGATGTACTCGATCTGCGGCATCGCCCAGCTGGTGGGCAGCACGATGACGGGGTACTTCCGGGAGCCGTCGTAGCCGCCGGGCGTGAAGACGTTGCCCTTCAAGGTGATGCCGCCGGAGCCGGGTATGTCGACGAACTCGACGCTCGCGGCCCCGGACTCCGCGCCGGCCGTATACGACGGCGCCCGGCCGGGGGCGGCGGGTGCGGCGCTCGCGGCGGGTGCGGCGCTCAGTGCGCCGCCCGCGAGCAGCGCCGCCGAGAGGGCGCCGGCCGCGGCGCGGAGCGCCGGGCGGGAGTGCGGGTCGTGCGCGCTTCGGGGTATTCGGGCAGGTCGCATGAGCGGCTCCAGTCAGCGATGTGGGGAACACCGATTGGGCCTTACGGCGTTGGGTGGTGCCGGGCTGCCCAAGGTGACTGGAGAGTAACCACTGCGGTTTACCCGGGGTAACCCGTTGGTAGGTTACGGACGGGTAACGTGGCGGTGGGCGGGCTCGTTTCTGGTCCGGGTCCGGGTCGGGGGCCGGGGCGGGGCTTTGTGCGGGTGTGAGTGTGGTGCGGGGTCGGGGCCTGCGGGGCGGTAGGTCCTGGACCGTGTATTTA